>CAZBBQ010000108.1:0-5658 GCA_964489745.1 uncultured Desulfobacteraceae bacterium | reverse complement strand
TACATGTCTTTCACGTTATATAACTCAGCAAGCCGAAAAAAAGAAGTCTTTAAACCAATAAAAAATGGTGAGATTGGTATCTATGTTTGTGGGGTTACTGTCTACGATTTATGCCATATAGGGCATGCTCGTTCAGCAATTGTATTTGATGTCTTGGTGAGATATCTGAGGGCTAGAGGATTTAAGGTTACCTATGTCAGAAATTTTACCGATGTTGATGATAAAATCATTGAGCGGGCAAAAAAAACAGGTGAGGATACAGCTACCCTTGCAAACAGGTATATAGAAGCCTTTTATACAGATATGTTGTCCTTAGAGGTAATTGATGCAGATATTGAGCCAAAAGCCACAGAGCATATCGATGATATTATTGATATGGTGAGAAGTTTGATTGAAAAAGGGTTTGCCTATGTAGTGGATGGCACTGTCTATTTTTCTGTTGAAAAATTTGATAGCTATGGTCGGCTTTCAGGTCGACAATTAGAGGATATGGTTGCTGGTGCTCGGATTGCTGTTGATGAGAAAAAGAAATATCCTATGGATTTCGTTTTGTGGAAAGGGGCAAAACCAGGAGAGCCCAAGTGGAAGAGTCCTTGGGGGGATGGAAGGCCAGGGTGGCATATTGAGTGCTCTGCTATGAGCTGCAAATATTTAGGGGCCAATTTTGATATTCATGGTGGTGGAAGAGATCTTATATTCCCACACCATGAAAACGAGAGGGCTCAGGCAATGGCAGCCAATGGGGTTAATTTTGCAAATTACTGGGTACATAACGGTTTTTTGACGGTGGAAGCGGAAAAAATGTCTAAATCCCTGGGAAATTTTATTACAATACGAGATGCCCTTACTTTATATCATCCTCAAGAATTACGGCTCTTTTCGCTTTCAAAACATTACAGAAGTCCATTGGATTTTTCTCGTTCTGCCATGTTGGAAACCAGATCAGGGCTTGTGAGGGTATATAGGACTCTTCAGAGATTAGAAGAGATAATCGGGCCGTATAAACATGATGCAAACAGTGCGTTTTTATCTGATGTCGGTGACAATGATTTTAAGAATCGTTTTATACATGTTATGGACGATGACCTTAACACTGCAGCAGGATTGGGATTACTTTTTGATAAAGTACGGGATTTAAATAGGCTTATCGATTCACCAGCACAAAAAACAGACATTACATCCCAATTAGTAAAAGAGAGGAAGGACCTGCTTGACTGCAGTAAGGCATTAGGCCTGCTCGAAGGGGACCCGTCTCACTTTTTTCAGAAGATAATAAAAACTTCCCCTGAAGTTACAACGGAAGAGATTGAAAAAATGATTAAGGAGAGGCAGAAAGCTCGAAAGGCAAAAGATTGGGCCAGTGCTGATACTATCAGGGAAGAGCTATCCAGAAAAGGGATTATCCTTGAAGATGGATCAACGGGAACTACCTGGCGATTGAGGATAAAGGAGTAGTGCAAAAATCTTCACCTTTTCAACTCATCTCTCCGTTTGAACCGAAAGGTGATCAACAGCATGCTATTGATGCCCTTTGTAAGGGGATAGACAAAGGAGAAAGGCATCAAGTATTGCTTGGTGTGACTGGCTCTGGAAAGACATTTTCCATAGCTAATGTCGTGGCGAGAGTACAAAAACCCACCCTTGTTATTGCCCCTAATAAGACCTTGGCTGCACAGCTTTATGGGGAATTTAAAAATTTTTTCCCACATAATGCAATCGAATATTTTGTAAGTTATTATGATTATTACCAACCTGAAGCGTATATTCCCCAAACCGATACCTATATACAGAAAGATGCCTCCATTAATGAGCAGATAGATAAGATGAGGCATTCGGCAACCAGATCCCTTCTGGACAGGGATGATGTTCTTATTGTTGCCAGTGTATCCTGTATTTACGGACTTGGTTCTCCTGAGGCCTATCATGGCATGCTCCTGTATGTAGAAAAAGGTGATTTGATCAAAAGAGAAGATGTCCTAAAAAAACTAGTGGAAATTCACTATGAAAGAAGTGATATAGATTTTCATCGCTCATCTTTTAGAGTCAGAGGTGATGTGGTGGATATCTATCCTGCATATGAGGATTACTCCTGCATCCGGCTAACATTTTTCGGGGACTGTATTGAAATTATTCAGGAAATTGATCCTCTTACTGGTCATGTTATACAGGGATTAAGCCGCGTGGCTATCTATCCTGCCAGTCATTATGTGACCACATTAACTAAAAGGGAAGAGGCTATCCAGGGCATAAAAGAGGAATTAGTCAAAGGGGTTGAGTGTTTTAAAAAGGAAGAAAAATGGATAGAGGCCCAAAGAATAGAGGAAAGAACCCTCTATGATTTGGAGATGATGAAGGAGATGGGTTATTGCCATGGAATAGAGAATTATTCCAGGTATCTAAGTGGCAGGAAGCCTGGTGAGCCACCTCCAACACTGATCGACTATTTTCCGGATAATTCTCTTATTATCTTAGATGAAAGCCACATTACAAATTCCCAAATCATGGGGATGTATAGAGGTGATAGATCAAGAAAAGAGACATTGATTAAATTTGGTTTTCGTCTTCCCTCTGCCCTTGATAATAGGCCCTTGAAATTTGAGGAATTTGAGTCTCACATTAACCAGATAATCTATGTTTCTGCAACCCCGGGACCCTATGAATTAGAGAAAGTTTCCCATGTAATTGAACAGATTATTAGACCTACTGGCCTTTTAGATCCGAAGATTTTAATCAGACCAGCACACAACCAGGTGGATGATATTTTAGTCGCTATCAGGAAGGTTATACATAATGGTCAGCGCATTTTAGTTACCACTCTTACGAAACGCATGGCAGAGGATCTCACCGAGTATTATACTGAGTTAGGCATCAAAGCCAGATACCTCCATTCTGATATAACCACCATTGAAAGGACGGAGATTATTAGGGATCTGAGGATTGGAACATTTGATGTTCTTATAGGGATTAATCTTTTACGCGAAGGGTTAGATTTACCGGAGGTTTCGCTGGTGGCCATTTTAGATGCAGATAAAGAAGGTTTCCTGCGATCTGAGAGGTCTCTCGTTCAGACCTGCGGGAGAGCTGCCCGAAATGTAGATGGCACTGTTATCTTTTATGCTGATGGGATAACACCCTCCATGAAAATGGCAATTGATGAAACAAACAGAAGGCGGCGATTGCAGAAGAAATATAATGAATTCAACGGAATTACCCCAGAATCCATCAAGAAAGATATCTCTGATATTCTGGGCTCTGTATATGAAGCAGATTATGTAAGCATTCCCAATGTTTCGGACCCAGAGGAGGAATATATTTCTCTTCGTAATGTACCTAAGATGATTAAATCAATAAAGAAGGAAATGTTGAATGCAGCGAGAAGGTTAGATTTTGAGGAGGCGGCCCGGTTGCGGGATCGATTATTTGTGTTGGAAAAAAAAGAACTGAGCTATAAAAATTCAACTCCTTTTTAACCCTACTATTTTTTCTAAGGTCCAGAGATCCTCATTGCGATTATATTTAATAATATAGACCTTGTTATCATTTGCTAATACTTTGAAATAGCCATCGTTTATTCCATACCATTGGTCGATAATTTCTTCTACCAATAATTTTCTCCCTCGAACTGTAAAATCAAGCGGTCTTTCATTCGCCTTATATCCTGAATAGCAACTAACATGGATAACCTGTAAGCGTGAATCAATTTTCATATATAATCAAAATAAATACACTTTCAGAGGTTAGTAATCAGGGATCAACAAGATTAAAAAAACCCGAATACCACTTTGGCAAAGCATTATTTCTCAACTAGTTTTTCAACCATGCTCAGCTTTTTGTGTATGTTGTCATCTATCCAGTGGGCATCCCACCACTCTACTGGATTGACAGGAATACCGTGAACCAAAAAGCCAAAATGTAGATGATCACCCATTGCAAGACCTGTTGCACCACTAACGCCAATGATGTCTCCCTTGTTGATGGCTTGATCAACAGCTACATCAATGCTGCTTAAATGACCATACATGGTAAAGAGGCCCTGACCGTGATCAATAACTATTGTGAGGCCGTATATTCCAAGATCTTTGGCAAAAATAACTTCGCCAGTATTGGAGGCCTGAACAGGAGATCTGGCAAATGATGCCAGATCAACACCCAGATGTCGCTGCCTGTCTACCGCCTTATTTTTGTAATAGTAGATTCTTTCATCACCAAATCCTGCCATTGTAGCTGCTTTTTTCATTCTTAGCCAGGGTCCGTCCCACAACTTTTCTTTTATTGGCGATTGGCAAAGTTCTTTTAATGAAGCGGAGTTTTCTTTTCTCAATGTTCTATTAATGAATAAATATTTTTCAATATTACTGTCACCTGGTCCAAATATGTCCGGGGGAAAAGAGGTAATTATGGCATCTAAGAGTCGGTCTGATATCCTTATCGTATCTTTGCGAAAGCGTTTTTGCCTGATATGATAGCGAAAGGCTTTTTTTATTTCATTATTGGCCATATCCTTTGCCCAGAGATACAGCGCGGTATCTTTTTTTACATTGCAGGGGAACGCAAAATAACAAAGATATATTCCAGTATGAGGATCGTTATTAAATGGTATACCCTGAAAAAGTATATCATTTATTAAAACACCACTTTCTTGTGTGTCATCTGAGACCTTATAAATGATGAGGCCGGAACCTCCTCTATTAATGTTATGGCTCCTACTGATAGCCGTCATTGATGGAGGAATTGTGTCCACTGTCATATTATGTTCAAGTATGGTGAGGTTCCCGTCGCCACCTCTCCTCTTAGAAAAATCGTGGATTTCGATGATAAGGTTTGCCTGTCCCTGCACTAGGTTTAATTGTTTTGGATTTAATGTAAATTCCCCATCAAATATATGGACTCCCTTTTTGTTGAGTAGTCCTGTATAGGAAAAATTTTTTTTAAGGAGAGGAATCGCAGGGCCATCCTGTTTTATGCTCACTTTTACGTCTCGTAGTCCCATCTTTACGTCAGAAATCACTACATTGAAGGTAATACTTTTACTTATATATTCTGGTAAAGGAGTTAATGTAGCAAGTGGTTTTTTGCCTTCAAAGATAGTCATCAAGAACCAGATAAAAATGATGAAAATAATAACAGTCGGTAACAGTGCGATGATCAATCGTGATTTTTTATTCCTTGACTTTTTCATTTCCTCTATTTAACCCTAATTAAGTAATAACATTGTATTTCAGCTTGGCCTATCTATAGTTATGAGATCGCTTTTGTCAATACTTTTTTATGAGAAAATCTGATGTATACAAAAACTCACATTGGTGTTATTGGTGCTGGGGAATGTTCTCCGGAGATTTATCATCAGGCAAATGAATTGGGTCATCTTATCGGAAAAAATGACTGGGTTCTTTTCTGCGGAGGTCTTGGTGGTGTTATGGAAGGGGCAGCAAAAGGGTGTTATCAATCTGGTGGTATAACCGTGGGAATACTGCCAGGAAAAGAGAAGGATTCAGCCAATCCTTTTATCACACTCCCTATTGCAACAGGTCTTGGTGAAGGAAGAAATTTACTGGTAGTTAGGGCTTCTGATGTGGTTGTAGCGATTGCAGGCGGTTATGGAACTCTATCAGAGATAGGCTTTGCCCTAAAGATCGGAAAGCCAGTGGTAGGGCTTAA
>CAZBBQ010000107.1:2322-5744 GCA_964489745.1 uncultured Desulfobacteraceae bacterium | reverse complement strand
TCTTCTTAAGCCCGGTTTCTGATTCCTCAAATTTGGTAATTTTTAGGCGCATTTCTGCTAATTCATGTATGAGTTGCTCTTTGGTTTTATCTGCATCTTTCATTTTCATGTCCCATTGATAATTACATCTTTTTTTTGTACAGATATTTTTTTTGATACCCTGTTTTCAACCATGAATAACTGAATTGAGAGATTGAGGAATCAAACAATTCTCGCATTCCTTAAAAAATACTCCTTTACAGCCTTTAAACCTATTTTCTTTCGAGGATATAGAAAACGTTTTTTATATTTGTTAATCCTCTCTAAAGACTTCTCCAATCTTTCATAGGAAATGTCTCCCCTTAAGATCCTATCTCTTATAAGCTCTATGCTCTCAAGAAGGCGGGATTGGCTTTTACAAACAAGTAATAGATCAATACCTGCCTCAAGAGCATCTGCTGCTCCTTCAGGGAGGCCTCTTTTGTTAGCTATTGCTCCCATCTCCAGATCATCTGAAATAATGAGTCCGGAAAAACACATCTTTTTTCTCAAGAGATTGGTAATAATTTTTTCTGAAAGAGTTGCTGGTATATCTGGTTCAAGGACTGGATACACAGCATGAGAACTCATTATGGCAGCAACATTTGCCTCTATGGCACCTTGAAAAGGAACGAGATGGACAGATTCCATCTCTTTAAAAGTGGCATGAATAGTTGGAAGGTGTAAGTGTGGATCGAGATCTGATTTTCCTAAGCCAGGAAAATGTTTGGCAACAGCCATTATCCCCCCTTGCTGCAGGGTATTGATGACTATTTTTCCCAATGTAGTTACCAGCAAAGGATCCTGAGAAAAGCTTCGCCCTACAAGATGAGGGTCCATACGTACTTGGGCTACATCAATAACAGGGGCCATATTCATATTAAGCCCAACCAGAGACATTTCCCTGGCAGTTATACTGGCAAAGTTAAGGGCGCTCTTTTCCGGATTAGGACTTTCCCCTATGCCTGCATTCCCTGGAAACTGACTAAAAGGGTGCTTAAGTCTGGCTACTCTCCCACCCTCCTGATCGATTGCAAGAAAAAGAGGGTAGCCGCTATTCTCCATTGCTACCTTCTGTATATCCCTGCAAAGGCGGGCGAGTTGAATTGGATCCTCTATATTTCGAGCAAATAAAATAATGCCACCAAGATGGTAATTTTTTATGAGCCTGATAGTATGTGTGTCCAATTCAGGACCGGGGATACCACCTATAAATAAACGACCAATCTTTTGGGTAATCTCTGAAAGATCAAGTGTGGAATTCATTATTAAAGGTGTTTTAAGTTTATTAGGTTTCTCGAGTTTGTTGCGTTCACCTTAGACATTTATAACGTAAAACAATTAAGGTACTCCTTGTTGTTGAGTTTCTTAAGTTTCTTATGGTAAAACCCTATAAAAACAATGAGTACTGTGTAATGGATGTATAATTACTGAACAATAAATGCAATCAAAAAGGCAATAGCATGAAAGCAATGATCTTGGCTGCTGGGATGGGAGAGAGATTAAGACCTTTGACCAACATTTACCCTAAGGTTTTGGTGCCAGTTGTTAATACGCCTGCAATAGATAGAATTATACAGTTCCTTACGACCCATGGGGTAGAAAAAATAATAATCAATGCCCATCACCATTGTCGGATGATACGTGATTACCTTCAAGGAGGTAGCCCCTTTGGCGTAAAGGTAGAGATCAGAACCGAGAAAGAGATTTTAGGTACAGGCGGTGGGATTAAAAACACCCGGGATTTCTGGGACAACGATCCCTTTATCGTTATCAACGGAGACATTTTGACTGATATAGATTTGGGAGATGTGTATGAATTTCATTTGAAGAAGAATCACCTCGTGACTATGGTTCTTCATGACTTCCCAAAATATAATAAGGTGAGGATAGACAAAGAGATGAATATTCTCTCTATCGGCCCAGGCACAGATTTAAAGGGGACATTAGCCTTTACTGGTATTCACGTCATAAATCCCGAGGTACTCAACTTTATCCCTGATAAGAAAAAATACAATATTATAGACGCGTATAAAAGGCTGATAGATTTAAAAAAACCTATTAAAGGGTACATTGCAACTGGTCATAGATGGATTGACATCGGAACTATACCCGATTATTTAAGGGCTAATTTCTATTATCTTCCTTCAGGCAATAGCGCTATAGACCAAAAATGCTCCATAGATTCGAGTGCAATCATCAAAGATTGGGCAGTCATTGGGGAAAAAAGCTCATTAGAGCGGGGTAGCCGTGTGCAGAGATCCGTTCTCTGGAATGATGTAATCATTAAAGAGGGAGTGAGGGTAGTTGATAGTGTCGTTACATCTGGCGTAGTAGTAGAAAAAGATCTAATTGGCGGGGTAGCCATCCGATAATCTTTATAACGGTGAACGGTTTTAATAATGGATCTAAAGGAATTTGTCAAATCATACATAGATGATACCTACGTCGATACTAACAAATTTAGCTGGGAAATAGTGCCCAGTGATGGTTCAAAGAGAATGTTTTATCGACTGATTAACAATCAGGACTCATTTATAGTCATGGCTAATCCACCCATAGAAAGGAATGCGGAAAAAGAGAACATCTCATATCTAAAGATAGGTGAACACCTTTTTAGGAAAGGAATTCCGGTTGCCTGTATTTATAGGCATGACCTTAATCACGGCTGGTTTATCATGGAGGATTTGGGTAACGCGAGCCTCCAGGAAATTGCTCTCGCCTCAAATAATCGCATAAACATATACAAGAGAGTTGTTGAGCTTTTAATACAGATCCAGCTCGAGGGTAAAGAAGATTTTAATGCTGAATGGTGTTATCATACAAAAAAATATGACAGGTTTATTATGGAAAGATATGAGTCAGATTATTTTCTTACCTATTTCTTAAAAGGGCTCCATGGTCTGAAGCAAAATGTATCTGAATTAAAATCCTCTTTCAAACACCTTTCCTATAAAGCTTCTCTTGCGGACAACAATTTTTTTCTCCATAGAGATTTTCAATCAAGAAACCTTATCATCAAAGGCGATAAAATAGGGGTAATAGATTGGCAGGGCGGGCGTTTAGGGCCTCTACAGTATGATCTTGCCTCTTTGTTAATCGATCCCTATGTAGGGTTGAAAAAAGAAGAAACAACGCTTCTGTATGATTATTATAGCAATCTTCTTGAAAAGTATCATCCAGGCATATGCAGTTCATTTTCAATATATTATCCATACATTGCCATTCAGAGAAACCTCCAGATATTGGGTGCCTTTTCATATCTAAGCAAGGTCCAGGGAAAAAATAGATTTCTTGTCTATATTTCCCCTTCTCTACAATCTCTTGAGAGCCTTTTAAAGGAAATTGATGATCCTGAATTAAACCCTATAAGAAAAATTGTTGCAAGGTTACATGGCTAAATA
>CAZBBQ010000107.1:0-2222 GCA_964489745.1 uncultured Desulfobacteraceae bacterium | reverse complement strand
AAAAAAGACCTTATTTGAACCTGGAGATCTGGTCAAGAGTTTTACAGGCCAACATGGTCTGGTTATTTCACAAAAGACATTGGACAGGATAAGAGATAAAGTGAAACAGGGAAGAAGACCTGGTTACTTTTTTGCTGCAGGATGTTGTGACAGTGTTGACTATCTTCTGAAGGTCCCTGTATTTTTTGAAGATGGAACCTATGATATTATGAAGCCAATGAACATTAAAAAAGCAAACGAAGGTAGTGAGGAAAAAAAGTTGAAATTGGAACAAATGTTAGGGAATATTTAATATGAAGGAAAAAGTGAGCATAATTTCTGCTATTCCAATCTTCAAAGGATTACAGGAAGGCCACTTAAGTGACTTGGCTGAGATAGCTGGTAGAAAGCATTTCAATAAAGGACAAACCATATAGATACCTTTCCTTGTCATAGGTATTTGTGATATTAAAACATAGGAGGAATTTAATATGAAAAGAATAGTTTTTATAAGTCTTGCGATCTTACTTCTTTGTCCAGTTATGGTAAATGCTGGCGAGTTGGAAAAGATGAAAATTGCGGTTGCGGCCAGCAGTAAAACTGCAAAAGCATCTGTAAGCAATATGGCTGCTAAATGCCCTTATTATCTTATCTTTAATAACAAAGGGGAATTGATTGAGGTTATTGATAACCCTTACAGGGATGCAAGTGGTGGCGCCGGGCCTTCAGCGGCAAATTTCCTTGCCCAAAGGGACATAGACATCATAGTTGCAGGGTCCTTTGGTTCCAAAATGATTAATACACTGAAAAACAAAGGCATAACTCACTCTGAGTTTAAAGGCCGTGTTGATGATGCTGTAAAAAGAGTTTTAAAGCTAAATTGAGTGATTTTTCTATTTTTACGCAACCCAACAGTTGACTGATTGATATTTGATAGTTTCGTAAAAAGTGGTTTTTACTTTTTACGAATTCATCAATGTTAGTTCAATCTGCTTTAAGAAAAAGGAGAAAATTATGGCTTTGGTTCAGATTGAAAATGTTTCCAAAACTTACCAGACAGGTGAGGTCCAGGTAAAAGCCTTGCATGATGTAAACCTTTCTATTGATGAAGCATCCTTTGTTACTTTTGTAGGACCTTCCGGGAGTGGAAAAACAACTATGTTGAACCTAATCGGATGTCTGGACAAGCCGACAAAGGGAAAGATATTTGTTGGCGAAGAGCAGGTGGATGCTTTTGATCGGAGACAGAGGGCAGCATTCAGGGGTTCGACCCTTGGGTTTATCTTTCAGGCATTCAACCTTTTTCCGGTGCTCACCACCTATGAAAACGTCGAATATCCTCTTGTGATGATAAAAAATGAATCGATATCAAAACGAAAGGAAATGGTGTTAAAGGTTCTTGAATCGGTGGGAATGCTGGATCAGAAAGATAAATTTCCCGACCAGCTTTCAGGGGGACAGAAGCAGCGAGTAGCCGTAGCGCGGGCTCTGGTGACCCGACCGAAATTGGTTATGGCAGATGAACCTACAGCAAACCTGGACAAAAAATCTGCGGTAAATGTCATTCGCCTTATGCGTGCCATGCGAGATGAATTCAAAACTACATTCATCTTTTCCACCCATGATCCCGGAGTCATGGAAGAAGCTGAGGTTCTTTATACTCTGGAAGACGGCAGGCTTCTTGACCCTAAACACAGTCCAACGTTTGTACGGGAGGAAAAAAAATGATTCGAATATTTCAAATAGCATTAAGGAACCTTATGCGATACAAGCGGAGGACCCTGCTGACATCACTCCTGATCACACTGGGTTTATTGATGGTTATACTTTTTTCCGGTCTTGCAGGTTCATTTAAGGCAATGATGGTGGGGCAGATTACCGATTCCAACCTAGCCCAGATGCAGATTCATAAAAAGGGGTATGTCTCTTCCATCGATACCATGCCTTTGAACTTGACCCTTGATACAAAAGGTTACAAAAATGTTGAAAAAATCCTTAAAGAAAATCCTGATGTTCAGGCTTACGCGCCCAGGATAAAGCTAAGCGCCATGCTGAGCAATTTTACAGAAACTACCAATATTCGATTAAATGCCATAGATCCTGAAAAGGAAATTAAAGTTTGCCCCAATGTCAGTGAACGCATGAAATTTAGTGGCAGCCAAATACCTGATGTTCTGCTCAAACCGGGAGAAATCATTATTCCTGAAAAACTGGCCGCGGGTATGAAGATTAAAATTGGAGAC
>CAZBBQ010000106.1:0-5750 GCA_964489745.1 uncultured Desulfobacteraceae bacterium | reverse complement strand
GTCATAGGAATAACGGGCACATCATTTTCAGAAAACCTTAATCCAGGCCTGCAAATCATTTTTTTCTGAATTTTTTCAGCCTTCAAGTCAAGAAAACGATGAAAATTAGTCCTAAACAAACAATTCCTTAAACTGGGGCTGAAAACAGCATGTGCAGCTCAATGACTAAGCCACATTACACTTCTGGACTTTAAAAACTGGAAAAAATTCATTTTTTTATAATTTTAAGCAAAAGAAAACTAAAACTCACACTGTTTAGGTTGACTTACTTGAAATAAAATGGTGTACTTAAGAAAATTTATTTTTATGTTAAAATTAACTACACAGGTTCAAAGTTCCGGGTTTACGCCTCCCCTTTAGACAACGGTCTTGAACCAGAGAATCTGAATAAGCATTAATACCTTATATTTTCTCACTTATAGAGGTTATGTAAAAGGGTCAATGGCACAATTCTATGTATTGCCTTTTGGCGGACATTAACAAAGGATAAGATATAAAAAGCGAAAGGAGGGTGCAAAATGTATATTGATCCACAAAAAGCCATCAATCAAGTTTCCAGGGCCATAGGAAAACATAAAAAATTTGCATTAAAAAATTTAAACTGGCTTCTCGAGAGCATGAATCCGTATTTTTTCATCACCTTTGGGCCTGAAAAAGATGCCCTATTGAATCTAAGCATGAACCTGCAAACCCTGGGTGAAAACCATCAGCTTGTTTTAAGGGATACTGATGAAAAGCTTATTATAGCTACCATAAATAAACCAGGTACCTTATTCAAGACCCTCGATTCTATAAAGGACAAAGAGATTATCTATTCAGAAATGATCCATTCCAACACGTTTCTGCCGGGTCAGGATGGCGAGCTTGAGCTACAGAAATTCCATTTTCGAACTTATAAAGAAAATTTGGAATCAACACCAATTTTTCGAGGTAAGGGGCTTATCCGTAAAAACCTTAAAGATCACTACCCCGACTTTACCTTTCAAGAATTTGACAGGATTCTTCAGCGTTTCTTAGAGAACAATCGAAACTATGTTGTGCTCTCACCTGCTCTTAGAGTAGCCAGGGCAATGTGGCTCTTCCAGTCTGCAATCCGCCAGGGTGGTATCTTTCTGGATGTTGAGCCAACAAAAGATGAAAAAGGCCGGGAAGAGACACGGCTCATCTTTTCAGTTATCAATCCGCTTTTTAAGGGATATCTCGGAAAGGTTATTGAAATATTTTATCGACTTAATGTTGCCACCCAAAGAAACTATATTTTAGAAATAAAAGACGCCGAGCAGCGTGTAACCATTTTATCGGCATACATTACTACTCGTGACGGAAAACCTATACATAAAGACATGCCAATCTTCTCCTCGTTACAATCCGAACTTTATAATACGAAGGTCATCAACATTCATGACAGAACATACTATGAACTGGTAACCGATGAAGTGTTAACAGGTACAGAGGGCAGCCTTTTAAGCGCAATCACTACATTCGTTCACACCAACATAGCGCATAGCTCCCCCTATCGATTCGATTGGAAGGAAACTCAGGATGCCTTTTTTAACCATCTCCAGCTCACCAGGGAAATGCTCCAATTGTTTTATAAAAAATTCAATCCCGATCCTGAAAAACGCGCAGATAAAGAAACCCTTGAGAAGGAATACCAGAGACTACAATCCATAATTAACGAATACAACACAGGCCATGTTATCCTGGATGAAACAAGAAGGATAATGTTTGGTGTTGCGCTTCTCTTTATTCGATATACGCTTAAGACAAACTTTTTCGTTACATACAAAAAAGCCCTTTCCTTCAGGCTGGATCCCGATTATATGGAGAATTTACCTCAAGAAATTAGAGCCAATCTGCCTCCTGATCCTCCCTTCCGAATAACATTCTTCTACCACCGCTTTGGATCCGGTTATCATTTCGGATTTTCAGACATTGCAAGAGGAGGATTTCGGACAGTCATCTCAAAAAGTAAAGACGACTTTATTTCAACCATGGAATCCATTTTTAAGGAAGCAATGGTTCTTGCCCACACCCAGCATCTGAAAAATAAGGATATCTATCAAGGAGGATCTAAGCTGGCAATTGTCATGCGGGCCTTTGATTTGAAAGAACAAGACAGGGTATTCAATCGCCTTTATAACCTTCAGAGGGGAATCATAAATGCATTTCTTGACATATTTGTCACTCGTCATGGGAAACCTGTTGATCCCAAAATAGTTGACTACTATGGCGAAGATGAGCCCATCGAGGTGGGGCCCGATGAGAACATGCATGATTCCATGATTGAATACATGGCTGAACGCGCAAAAACCCGGGGATACATTCTCGGGGGCGGGATTATCTCCAGCAAGAAAATCGGCATCAATCACAAAAAATACGGCGTCACCTCTCTCGGTGTGCTGAAGTTTGTGGAGCGGGCGCTGAAGGAACTTGGAATTAACGCCCGCTCAGATCCCTTCAGCGTTAAGCTTACAGGTGGGCCTAACGGGGATGTTGCAGGAAACGAGATAAAACTGCTGCTGGCCCAATGCCCATCGATCCAAATCAATTCCATCACCGATGCTTCTGGGGTTATCTATGATCCGAACGGTATCGATAAAGAAGAACTTGGCAGCCTTATTCATAAAGATGATATCGAGAAATTCTCACCGGATCGCCTCAACGTGGCTGGTTTTATCCTTTACTCTCGGGAGCAAAAGAGAGAAGGCCTGGTGGATCTCTTTAAAAAGGTTACAAGAGACCATGACGGCATAAGGGAAGAGTGGATATCATCAGATGAGTTTCATGCGCAGTTTGAAAATCTTATATTTTCTCATTACACGGATGTCTTTATACCATGTGGAGGGCGCCCTGAAACCATCCATATCGGTAACTGGGAAAAACTTTTTGACAATAATCATAATCCAACGACCAGAGCAATAATAGAAGGTGCCAACTCCTTTATTTCTCCCGAGGCGAGAGACATGATACAGAAGAATGATATTATTATACTTAAAGACGCCTCAGCAAACAAATGTGGTGTAATTTGTTCCTCTTACGAGATCATTGGAGGATTGTTCATGAAAGACAAGGAGTTCCTGGAATATAAAGAGGAATATGTAAAGGATGTATTAAAAATCCTGGAAAAACGAGCAATAGATGAATCCAACTTGATCTTTCAGCGGTATACCCAATCTCAGGGTAAAAAATTATATACAGACATTAGTAATGAAATCAGCCATGAAATAAACGATCTTACAGATTCCATTTATAGCTACCTCCTCGCGAACCCAGAAAATATCGGGAAACCCCCGTATGCAAAGATGCTTCTTCTCCATTTTCCCGATTTTATCAGAGAGCGAAAAAAGTTCAGAGATCGGGCAAAAAACTTTCCCCAAAAATACAGAGTGGCTATGGTTTCCACAGAAATTGCTACCCAAAGCGTCTACCATGGTGGATTTGAAACGCCTTTCGAAGAAAAAGTAGAACAATTCGTAAGGAAAGTCAGTGGAGAAACCACACGTTGATCCATATTCAACCACGGAATTGAGCATCTATGGCTTCTCCCGCCATCTGGTTTCTATTGCCTGCCTAAAACGACAGCCTGTTTGGCTACGGAGAAAGGATGGGGTTGATGCAATTAAAAAAGGAAAGCGAAATATTTTTCATGCCGTAACCTTGAATAGTACATGTCTCTGATTATCATAAAATAGTACAAGGTATTATTCCAAAGAATGAGGCTTAATGGATGATCTTAATTATTGATTTCGGCTCCCAGTACAACCAGCTCATTGCCCGGAGGGTGAGAGAGCAGTATGTTTACTGTCAGATAGAGCCTCCAGACATAGCATTATCGAACATTAGGTCCTTGGAGCCTGAAGGCATAATACTCTCAGGAGGACCGGCAAGTATATATGAAAAGGACAGTCCCAAAGTAGATCCACAGATCTTCGATCTTAATATTCCCATGCTTGGTATTTGTTATGGCATGCAGTATATGGTAGGGAGCTTGGGTGGCAAGGTCGATAGTACCCGAAAAAGAGAATATGGCCTTGCTGAGCTCCATATAGGTGACCAAAATGGTATTTTTTATGGAACGAATACGATAACCCCTTGCTGGATGAGCCATGGGGATTCTATTTCTCATTTGCCAGAGGGGTTTAAGGTAACGGCCTCAACAGAAAATACCAAAATTGCTGCCGTTGAAAATAGTCATAAAAAACTTTATGGGCTGCAATTCCACCCAGAGGTCATCCATACACCTGAGGGAAAGAGGATACTAAAAAACTTTCTTTTCAGAGCATGTCAATGCAAAAAGACATGGACAATGAAATCCTTTATCAACAAAGCGATAGATGAGATAAAAGGAGACGTTGGAGAAAAAAAGGTCATTTTGGGATTAAGCGGTGGGGTAGATTCCTCAGTTGCGGCTGCTCTTCTCAACAAGGCTGTTGGTAAACAGCTTACCTGTATCTTTGTAGACAACGGTCTTTTAAGAAACAACGAAGGAAAAAAGGTTAAAGGTTTATTTAAAGACCATTTTAGGATTAATCTTAGATTCATCAATGCTAGAAAAAGATTTCTGCAGCCACTTAGAGGTGTGGTAGACCCTGAAAGGAAAAGGCGAATAATAGGCAGAACCTTTATTAGAGTATTTGAAGATGAGGCCTTAAAAATCAAGGGTGTTGGCTTTCTCGCACAGGGGACCCTTTATCCAGACCTGATTGAATCCAGATCTGCTTTTGGAGGGCCATCAGCAGTTATCAAATCCCATCATAATGTCGGAGGGCTTCCGAAAAAGATGCGCCTTGCCCTTATTGAGCCTCTCAAACATCTCTTCAAGGACGAGGTCAGGCTTTTAGGAAAAGAACTGGGGCTGCCTGATGATATGATACTTCGCCATCCCTTTCCAGGTCCCGGGCTGGCAGTACGAATTATTGGAGAGGTAACGCCACGGCGTCTAACTATTGTGCGACAGGCTGATGATATTTTGATAACGGAAATTAAAAAAAGCAATTATTATAAAAAACTGTGGCAATCTTTTGTCATACTTTTGCCTCTAAAAAGTGTTGGCATTATGGGTGATAAACGAACCTATGAACATAGCGTTGTTATAAGGGCTGTAACGAGCCTTGATGCTATGACTGCAGATTGGGCCAGGCTTCCCCATGAACTGTTGGGCAGGATTTCAAACCGGATTATCAATGAAGTCAGGGGTGTTAATAGGGTAACCTATGATATCAGCTCAAAGCCACCGAGCACAATAGAGTGGGAGTAAGCCTTATGATTGCCATTATTGATTATAAGGCCGGAAATCTTACAAGTGTTGCCCGGGCCATACGACATCTTGGATTTGAATGTCGAATTACCCACAAGGTAAAGGAAATAGTAGATGCTGATAGGGTGATCTTCCCAGGTGTTGGCTCTGCAGGTCAGGCAATGGTTGATTTAAAAAGAACAGGGCTTGATCGAACACTCTATGCTATCTTTAAATCTGGAAAACCACTTTTAGGGATTTGTCTGGGAACCCAGATAATTCTGGAAGAGAGCGAAGAAAACCAGACAACCTGTCTCGGATTGCTCCCAGGTACGGTAAAACGTTTTCCCATGCCGCTCCTCTCAGATGATGGAAAAAAACTCAAGGTGCCCCATATGGGTTGGAATCACATAACATTTAAAAGGCTCCACCCACTCTTTAAAGGTGTTGGCCCAGAAAGTGAGTTTTATTTTGTTCACAGCTATTTTCCAGCCCCCGAAGACATAGAGAC
>CAZBBQ010000105.1:0-5757 GCA_964489745.1 uncultured Desulfobacteraceae bacterium | reverse complement strand
AATGCATCATATTTTTGTGCGATAAAAAATGTACCGAGGTCAAAGATACGTATTGTTTTATTGAGAGCTTCTACTGCCTGTAGATGATCCATAGGTGTGATAAAAAGCGCTTGTGAATCAGCGTACAACCACATATGTTTTTTCATCATAAAAAGGGCATATATTGTTTCAGGGCAGGAAATGCCTTCATTATATGTATCTTCAGCATATTGCGTAAAGTACTCATACAAATCTCTACTGGGTCTTTGGCTAAAATATACCCTACTCAGGTTCTTGTAAAAGCTTACAGCCTTAAAAAGGCAGTCTTCTTCTGGAATTACATGGTATGATGGTGTTCTATTATTTTTCCGTATATCTTTGCACCATTGTTCGGAAATTTCTTCCGCATGTCTTTCGGTAGTCTCAATAAACTTATCTGCAAATGCTTTCATAATATTACTCCAACCGGCTTCTCTGCCTTTGTCCTCGTTTACGGCGTATTTTTTCAGCCACCTTAAGCCGGACCAATGATCGACGAAGTGCGCCCTCTACTGTAGCAGTGTCTATCTCTGTCGAAGGGATTTTTATAAGATCTTTTGCTCTTTGTTTGGCCTCTTCTGCGCGAGCTATATCTATTTCCTCAGCACGTTCACAGGCATCAGCCAAAACAATCACCTTGTCAGGGCGCACCTCAAGAAAACCACCACTTACCGCCATAGAGGTATCTTTATTATCCTTTTTGATTATCAGCTCTCCGGGCTGGAGCATAGTCATCAAAGGGGCATGATGGGGAAGAATACTTAGCTGTCCCTCCAGTCCCCATGCGATCACCATGTCCACATCATCGGAGTAAACCATTTTTTCTGCTGTAACAAGATCCAGTCTCAATGTAGCCATTATAACTCACTCATCTGTTTGGCTTTTTCCAGTGCCTCATCAATAGTTCCCACCATATAGAAGGCAGCTTCGGGAAGGTTATCGTGTTTCCCTTCTAAAATTTCCTTAAAACCACGCACCGTTTCCTTAACAGGTACATATTTACCCGGGATACCAGTAAATTGCTCAGCTACATGAAAGGGCTGGGAACAAAACTTCTGAATGCGCCGAGCCCTGTTCACAGTGAGCTTATCCTCGTCGCTTAATTCTTCCATGCCCAGGATCGATATTATATCCTGTAACTCCCTGTATCTCTGTAATGTCCTCTGCACGCCTCGTGCCACCTGATAGTGCTCTTCACCAACAATAGCAGGATCAAGTATTCGTGACGTCGAGGTTAAGGGGTCAACAGCAGGATAAATTCCCAACTCAGCAATGGAGCGTTCCAATGCAACAATAGCATCGAGATGCCCATAGGTAGCTACTATGCCAGGATCAGTGTAGTCGTCAGCTGGCACATAGATAGCTTGGAATGAGGTAATTGACCCCTTCTTTGTAGTAGTAATTCTTTCCTCAAGCTCACCAACATCAGTACCAAGCGTTGGTTGATATCCTACTGCCGAGGGCATACGCCCTAATAGAGCGGACAGCTCCATGTTAGCCAGAACATACCGATATATATTATCGATAAATAGAAGGACATCTTGCTCCTCAACATCACGGAAATATTCCGCCATGGTCACCCCGGTGAGGCCTATTCGAGAGCGCACACCCGGGCTCTCATTCATCTGGCCAAAAACAAGGACAGTCCTTTCTAAAACCCCAGACTCTTTCATTTCCAACCACAGATCATTGCCCTCCCGGGATCTTTCACCTACACCGGTAAACACCGAGTAACCACCATGCTCAGTGGCAATATTGCGAATGAGTTCAGTAATGACAACTGTCTTGCCTACGCCTGCTCCTCCATAAGCCCCAATTTTCCCTCCTCTTGTAAAAGGTGTTACCAAATCCATTATTTTAAGACCTGTCTCTAATATCTGGGGAGTCGTCTCCTGCTCCTCTAAAGTAGGAGGATGGCGATGAATAGGATAGCTCAAATCAGACTTTACCTCACCAAGGTTATCTATCGGTTCACCAAAGACATTGAAGAGTCTTCCCAAGGTTGCTTTGCCAACAGGTACAGTTATTGGGGCTTCCATATCTTCAGCCTCAGCACCTCTTTGCAACCCCTCGGTAGCGTTTAGCGCAACACCGCGAACCCAATTGTTTCCAACATGTTGCTGTACCTCGACAATAATCTTGATGTCATCCTGATTAATCACTATTCCATTATTGATTGCCGGCAATTCACCAGGTGGGAACTCCATATCTACCACTGTGCCAATAACTTGCACTACTTTACCTTTTGCCACTCATAACCTCCCTATCTCGCTAAAGCTTCAGCCCCTCCAGAAATATCACAGATTTCATTCGTTATGGTCTCTTGTCGGGCTTTATTTAATGTAAGAGTCAAATCCTCAATGACCTCTTTCGCGCTCTCAGACGCATTACGCATAGCAACCATTCGAGCTGATTGCTCACTCGCAATCAGTTCGAGTATGGCATGGTACACTTGCATCTCCACAAATCTGGGCAATAGTTCATTAAAAACAACACCGGGTTCAGGCTCGTAAATATATTCTCCTCTTTCTGTTGAAGGCAAGTCAACCGGTTCAACAGGGAGCAAAACTTCTATTATAGGATTTTGCACCATGGTAGTAACAAAACGAGGATATGCAAGATATACCAGGTCAGTTTTACCACTGCTATACTCATCAATAACGATCCGAGAGATCGGCAAAGTCTCCATGAGAGTAGGCCGGTCTTTGATCCCAGTAAACTCTGCACGAATGTTTTGTCCTACACGAAGCATGAAATTTCTTCCTTTACGCCCTACCGTAACAAGGGTGACTGGCACGATTTGCTCCGAAATGAAAGTACCAATAAGCCTGTTGAGGTTTGAATTGAGCCCACCACATAGTCCACGGTCTGTAGTAAAATAAATTATAGAGATTTTTCTCGTTTCTCTATTTTGGAGTAATGGATGAATCTCGCCACCCATTCGACTATGATACGCAAGATGAGAAATCACCTCATTTATCTTTTCAGAATAAGGGCGCCCTGCTGTTGCCTGATCTTGAGCCCGTTTCATCTTAGCGGTGGCAATCATTTCCATTGCCTTGCAGATCTTCGCAGTATTCTCAACACTGCGTATACGCCGACGTAGAATTCGAGTACTAATCATATATTCTCCTAATACGTACTGCCTTGTTGAAATTCTGCTAGAGCCTTCTCTAAGACCTCTTTTGTATCAGGCTTTATCTCATTATCGTCGTTTATTTTTTGCTCTATTTCTGGGTGGTTAATTTTCATAAACCTATGGAAGTTCTCCTCCCAAGAAATAACTTTATCGACAGGTACGTCATCCAAATACGCATTCGTTACTGCATAAAGAATAGTTACTTGTTCCCCTAAAGACATAGGCGAGTATTGCAGTTGTTTTAATACCTCAGTGATTCGCCGACCTCGCTCTAACTGGTCCTTTGTAGCCTTATCTAAGTCTTCAGCACCAAACTGAGCAAAGGCTTGAAGCTCGCGAAACTGAGCGAGCTCTAACCGTAATGTCCCGGCTACCTGTCTCATGGCCTTCCTCTGTGCAGCGCCACCGACTCGAGATACTGACAGGCCGACATTTGCTGCAGGACGAATGCCAGCATTGAATAAATCAGGTTCCAAATAAATTTGCCCATCAGTGATTGAAATCACATTTGTGGGAATGTACGCAGACATATCCCCTGCTTGTGTTTCAATAATAGGTAATGCTGTCAAAGACCCACCACCATGTTCAACAGCCAGCCTAGCTGCCCTTTCAAGAAGTCTGCTGTGTAAATAGAAAACATCTCCAGGATAGGCTTCCCTTCCCGGTGGACGGCGAAGGAGCAAGGAAAGCTGCCGATAAGCCCAGGCATGTTTGTAAAGATCATCATAGACAATCAAGGCATCCTCCCCTTGTTCCATAAACTCCTCGCCTATAGCACAGCCAGAAAATGGTGCGATATATTGTAGTGGTGCTGGATCAGAGGCGTCAGCAGCAACCACAATAGTGTGCTCCATAGCTCCATATTTTTCTAAAATAGCCACTACCTGTGCTACCTTGGATGTCTTTTGTCCAATAGCCACATAGATGCATTTAACCTGCTGGCCTTTCTGAGCAACGATAGCATCAATAGCAATTGCTGACTTACCTGTGAAGCGGTCTCCAATGATAAGCTCACGTTGACCGCGCCCAATGGGAATCATGCTATCTATAGCCTTGATACCTGTCATTATCGGAGTATCCACGGGCTGTCTGTCTATTACGCCGGGTGCTACCTTTTCTATAGGTTGAGTTTTTTCTGTCCGAATGGGCCCCTTGCCATCTAGCGGGCGCCCTAAGGGATCGATCACTCTTCCAATCAGCGCATTGCCAACCGGAACCTCGACCACTCTTCCCGTTGTGCGTACCTCATCTCCCTCCTTAATCTGGCTAAAATCACCGAGGATCACGGCACCAACATTATCTTCTTCCAGATTGAGGGCCAACCCCATAATGTCATGGGGGAATTGCAATAGTTCGTTATATTTTGCAGCGCTCAGTCCATGAACTCGGGCAATACCATCACCTATCTCAACTACTGTGCCCACATTGGTCATAGTGACGGAAGCGCCAAAATGCTCAATTTCTTCTTTGATTATCGAAACAATATTTTGATCCCGAGCTGCCATCTATGTCTCCTCTGTTGCATTGTCTTCACAAAATTTGATCAACATCCAGCCTCTACCAGTCTTTTTTTCAAAGACTCTAACGTGTTATGGATACTCCCATCAATTAATGTATCACCAATCTTTGCCTTAAATCCCCCTACAATAGAAGGATCGACCCGGGCATCGATGAAAACCTTGTGCCCAACCATTTCAGCAAATCGATCAGATAACTTTTTCTTATTCTTGTTATCTAAGGGCATCGCAGTAGTTACTTCCACATGTTGAATGCCACCATAAACGTCGAGCAACTGCCCATACTGCTGGAAAATATCACCCAGAATTTTCAACTTACCCCTGCTCATGAGAAGACAGGCCAACTTGATGACCAAAGGCTCTGCTTTGCCAAACCCTTTTTTGAGAATATTTTCTTTTCTATTGAAAGATATTTTCGGGTTTTCCAAAAAATTCATAACCTTTACATCGGTTATAATAGATGCAGCCTTGCGTAAACCATCCCGCCAGTTTTCTAATTCACCCTTTTCCAGCGCCAACTCAAAGGCGGCTTGAGCATACTGTTTATCAGAAATTATTCGGGGCATAGCTAATGATAGTTCCTCGTGTGTAATGCAGCGCTTTCCTTCAAGGTCTTCTCAATTAAGCTGCGGTGTTTTTCTTTATCTAATGTTTCACTGATTACCTTCTCAGCAGCGAGAATAGCTGTGTCAACAAATTCCTTGCGCAATTCATTGATAGCCTTATCACGCTCACGCTCTAATTCTTTTCGAGTCTTTTCAACAATAGCTTGGGCCTCTTTTCGAGCCTCTTGTCTTGCTTCTTCTTTGATCTTTTCACCCGCCTGTTCTGATTGCCCAACTATTGATTGTCCTTCATCACGTGCCTTATTGATATGCTTTTCTACCTCTACTCGAGCACGCTCGTATTCCTGTTTTGCAGCCTCAGCGTGTTCCATGCTCTTTTTTATTCGATTAGATCGCTCATCGAGCATTTTACGAATCGGTTTATATCCAAAGAATGTAAGCACCCCAAGCAGAATGAGAAAGTTGATCAGCTGGCCGATAAAATTCGGCAAGGTCAATCCTAAGAAACCTTCCATAA
>CAZBBQ010000104.1:2051-5758 GCA_964489745.1 uncultured Desulfobacteraceae bacterium | reverse complement strand
TGGTGGAGGCGGGGGGAGTCGAACCCCCGTCCGAAAATATTCCACTTAAGCCTCTACATACATAGCCCGAACTTTAATGTTCGCTCCTTAGACCCCTTTCGGGCAAGATGAATAAGGAACTAACCTGAAAAAATTTTCGCCTTCCTGAGATTCAGGTCCCTCGGGTTAGCTATCCTGCTAGTCGGCGCCCAAATCCATTCTCACAGGAAAAAAATGGAAGGACGTTAGCCTTTAAGCGGCTAAAGCATACGAATAATCGTCTGCGTTTGTTGTTTTCCGCCTGTTTAACGAGCAAACAGAACCTCGGTATGCAACTTAAGCTTTTTTATCCCCGTCGAAGCCGTTTCGCCCCCAGTTTTCAATGAACTGTTTCTATTAAAGCATAAATATATAATAAAATCAATATATCTTATGCGCTGTAATCTTTCTTCTTTAGTTGGTCTAGCTCTCTTTTCATCTCCCTTTCTTTTAAAACATGTCTCTTATCATATTTTCTCTTGCCCTTAGACAAAGCGAGCTCTACTTTGATTATACCTCTTAAAAGATATATCGATAAGGGGATTAAAGAACACCCTTTTTCCTCTGTCTTTCCTATCAACCTCTTAATTTCTCTCTTTTGCATGAGAAGCTTTCTTGTCCTGATTGGATTAAGATCCAAATTATGGGCAAATGGATACGGCGTAATATGCATATTGTACAAAAAAAGCTCCTCATTTTTTACCCTTGCATAGGTATCTTTTAAACTCGCACGACTCTCCCTTAAAGATTTAACCTCTGGTCCAGTAAGAACAATTCCTGCCTCATAGATCTCATCAATAAAGTAATCATATCTGGCCTTTCTATTCTGGCACAGGATTTTTTTCTGCATTTATCACCTGCCTATCCGACACCTGTTGTCCGATATCTAAAAACATCGTCCTTAAAGATATCGGGAAGAAGAGACTGTGCTTTTTTTAAAACAAAACTCTCAACCTTTTTGCTGGTAGGTAAGTTCAATATGCCCTTAAAATTATCCCTCACCTCCCCTAATTGTAACATTCGAATCATTTTCTTGATCAGCGGGATAGAGCCGATATTCATACTAAATTCCTCTAATCCCAAAGAAAGGAGTATTAAAATAGCAAGAGGATCACCGGCTATTTCACCACACAGAGATACATCAACCCCCTCATTATTGCCTGCCGTGACTACCTGGTGTATCATTCTCAAAACAGCTGGATGAAAAGGTTCATAGAGATGGGCAACATGTTCATTGTCTCTATCTATTGCTAATGCGTATTGAATCAGATCATTCGTTCCTATAGAAAAAAAATCAGCATGCTTTGCAAGAATATCTGCAATCGATGTTGCAGAAGGGATCTCAATCAAAATCCCGATAGGCATTTCTCTATTATATTCAATTCCCTCTCTATCAAGCGAGCGCATAACACTCTTTAAAACCCTCTTTGCCTCCAGGAATTGCCCCAAACCTGATATCATGGGAAACATTAATTTGAAATTACCATATACACTCGCCCGTAATATGGCTCTTAACTGGGTTTTAAACACATTTCGCTCATTGAGACAAAACCGAATAGACCGAAGACCAAGAGCAGGATTATCCTCCTTGCTGGCTCCTATCTCTGAATCTGATGTCATCATCTGATCACTTGCGATATCAAGAGTTCTTATGGTAACTGGATTAGGTGCTACCATTTTAGCAATCTGGCTATAGTCATCAAAAAGGGTCTGTTCATCTGGAAAATTATTCTTAATCATGTACAGATATTCTGTCCTATAGAGACCTATGCCTTCGGCACCATTCTCAATTGCCGCCTTTGTCTCTCCTAAAAATTCAATGTTTGCTTTGATTGTTATCTTATGTCCATCCAAGGTCTCAGCAGGCAGATGTCTGACCCTATCAATAGCAGATTTATATCTATAATACTGTTTTTTCTTGTCTTCATATGTAATAATGGTATCAGGATCAGGATTAATAATAATATCGCCTGTATTTCCATCAACGATCAGAAGATCGCCATCCACGATTATATCGGTAGCGCTTTCCAATCCAACAACTACCGGTATCTCAAGGGCTTCAGACATAATGGCCATATGTGATGTTCGACCTCCAACATCTGTCAAAATACCCATTACATGTTTAACATTGATCTCCACAATATCACAGGGCGAAAGAACATGGGCTACAATGATAACCTCTTTTTGAATCTCTGTAAGGCTATCCGGG
Organism: uncultured Desulfobacteraceae bacterium; assembly: GCA_964489745.1. Lineage (GTDB taxonomy): Bacteria > Desulfobacterota > DSM-4660 > Desulfatiglandales > B25-G16 > B33-G16. Next base: position 3,531 of record CAZBBQ010000104.1, on the reverse strand, counting down.
TCAACTCCGGTTAAATTATTTAATACTCTTTCACTTACACTATCTACATCGTCCATCCTGCGACCAATGTATTCATCTTCAACCTTTTTAAAAAGCTGATGGATAGTACTTACTGATTTTTTTAACGCCCACCCGGCATTAACCTTCTCCCTTTGGATTCTTTGTATGGTCGAATCAAAGATCAGACTGTCATCCAGAATCATTAAGTGAGTATCCAGGACAAAGGCATATCCCTTTACCTGTTCCGGGATATTGGATTTAAACTTTTGGATCTGTTCCTTTGCCATGTCCACAGCATGTTTAAAACGATCAATTTCTCTTTCCACCTCTTTCTTGTTAATCAATTTACTATAAACAATCGTCGTCTTCGATCTATCTAAATGATGTGCTTTTCCAATGGTAATACCAGGAGAAACAGGAAACCCTTTCATTTTCACTCTCTTTTTTCTCGGTCGATAGTGTCCTGATTCGGTCTCTCCAAATTTATTTTTAAAAAGCCTTTCGAGCTCACCCATGAATTTCTTGGCATCAGCTCCAACTATTCTGGCTCTCACTTCACTCCCTTTGGGGCACGCAAGCGAAAGAATTGATAAAATACTTGAGCCACCCACCTCGCGAGAATCCTTTTGTAAAAATAATTTTGCCTTATATTTTCCAGCCAGATCTACTATCTGACCAGCTGCATGGGCATGTATTCCAAGCTCATTTATTACTTTTAGCAATCGTATCTCTTCCATGATTTTTTAAATGTAGTCAGGTAATTATTAATTGTCAACAATAGAGGCAGGTTTCTCTTTTGCTCCTTGCACAATAATAGTATATTCACCCCTCACCTTCTTATCCTCGAGAGAGGATAATATTTTACTGACTGACCCCTTTTTCACCTCTTCAAAAATCTTTGTCATTTCTTTGGCCAGCACAATATCTCTATCACCCAAAATCTCATGCATATCTGTAAGCATTTTTATGAGTCGATGGGGAGATTCAAAAAAAATTATTGTTCGCATCTCCCTCTTGAGACCTTCAAGTTCCTTTCTTCGTCTTCCTTTCTTATTTGACAGAAAACCAACAAAGATAAATCTATCAGTAGGTAATCCAGAAACGGAAAGTGCTGCCAAAGAAGCTGAAACACCTGGAATCGGCACTAATCGTATATGATTATCTATAGCCTCTCTCACTAACCTGGAACCAGGATCAGACAAGCCGGGTGTTCCTGCATCACTCACCAGAGCAATATCAAGCCCTGACTTTACTTTCTCAAGAAGTACGCGTCCTTTATAATGTTGATTGTGACTATTATAGGTAGTGATAGGTGTCTTAATAGTATAATATGTGCAGAGCTTTCTTGTGTGTTCTCTACTTTCAGCCGCGATTAATCCCACTTCTTTTAATACTTTTAGAGCCCTCAGGGTAATATCCTCCAAGTTACCTATTGGAGTAGAAACAATATAGATTTTACCTTGATGTAATTCATGTGTGC
>CAZBBQ010000104.1:0-1951 GCA_964489745.1 uncultured Desulfobacteraceae bacterium | reverse complement strand
ATTGCTCAGTAAGCCAATTCAAATGCATTTTTTATAATCTCAATTTCTTTTTTCCCATCGAGTAATCCTACCGCAACCACATCAAATCTCGCCTTACCTTCCCAGAGGTTGTGAGATTTCATATATGCCAGGGCTACCTTTGAAATTTGGCGTTGTTTCCTGATAGTAACTGCCTCTTTAACCAAACCCAGGGACTTATTTTTGCGTGTTTTTATCTCTACAAACACTAACACATCACCATCTCTCGCAATTACATCGATCTCACCTAAAGGGCATCTATAATTTGTTGTAAGAATCCTATATCCACACTCTTTTAATTGTTTCCGTGCCAGGTCCTCACCAAACCTTCCAAGGGCAATCCTTTCTTTTGTCACTAAAGAACACCTTTAAAGGTTAATCTATGAATATGGCAGGGACCAAATTTTGTTATAGCCTCTATGTGACCAGGTGTTCCATATCCTTTGTTTGAAGAAAACCCATAGTGCGGATATAAACTATGGTATTGACACATAATTCTATCACGGTAGACTTTAGCGAGAACAGAGGCTGCAGATATAGATAAAGAGAGATCGTCTCCTTTTACGATACACTCTTGATGAATAGGAAGGTCAACAGGGTATATACCATCGATTAATAAACAATCAGGCTGGGGATCAAGCGTTAAAGCGGCTTCTTTCATGGCCTTTCGCGTGGCCTGAAGAATATTAACTTTATCAATCTCTTGCGAGCTTACCACAGTTAAGGAGAAACCTATGGCCTTGTCTTCAATGAGGGAAAAGGCCTTCTCGCGCGCCCTTGCAGACATTTTTTTAGAATCCCTCACCCCAGGTAAGGTAATATCTTTAGGTAAAATCACAGCAGACGCGACTACAGGGCCAGCCAATGGGCCACGTCCTGCTTCATCTATGCCAGCCACAATAGAGTACCCTGCAAGTCTGGCCTGGAATTCGTAGAACTGGTTATCCTTATGGAATTGTATCAAGTAGTTTTTTCCTTGAGCCTGGCTGCCTTACCCCTTAATTTACGTAAATAGTAAAGTTTTGCCCTTCTCACCTTGCCCTTCGAAATTACCTTTATTTTATCTATTGCTGGGGAGTGAAAAGGGAAGATTTTTTCCACACCGACACCGTATGAGATCTTCCGCACAGTAAAAGTAGCCCCTGTATTCCCCTTTCTTTTTCTGATAACTACTCCCTCAAACACCTGGATTCGTTCTTTGTCACCCTCTTTAATTCGACTATGCACCCTGACTTTATCACCAGGACTGAATGGAGGGAGATCCACTCTCATTTGCTCTTTTTCAAGCATCTCAATCGCGTTCATCACACTATTCTCCTTTGCTTCAAATTAGCTACCTCTTTACTGCGTTGCAAACCTGGAAAATAAACGATCCAAGGTTATTGCGGCAGCTGTCCTCACTGAGAGGTGATTGTAATAAGATATACCAAAAATAGGCTCTAAAAGATAGTCTACTTTCCCAATAAGTTCTTTCGCTATACCCCATGCTGTGCCAAATAAAATCATTACCGCACCCCTGGACGCAACTATCTCACGTACCAATGCATAGGTAACTCTTTTTCTTTTGTCTTTCCCTGCATCAGTGGCAATTAACGTCGGCATTTCGCCTTCTATTTCTTGAATCTTTTTTAAAGATTCCTCAAGCGTTGAAACAATTGAAATCAAAGACATTGCCTCTCGCCTATCTTGATTATAGTCAGCTCCATAGCCACTTGTCCAATGTCGGCAAATATTTTTTGCCAAATCTTGCTGGTCTGTGAGGGGATTGATAACATAGAATTTCTTGACTCCATAGGTCTTTGCCAATCTCGCCAGATCATGGAGATCTAAGTTGGTTATTGCCGAAACAATAATCTCCCCCCTCCTGTTATACACAGGATAATGTAATAGCCCAATATAAAGGGACATAATTATCCAGTTTTATTGGATACGT
>CAZBBQ010000103.1:3271-5766 GCA_964489745.1 uncultured Desulfobacteraceae bacterium | reverse complement strand
GAAATGCGCCTAAAAATTACCAAATTTGAGGAATCAGAAACCGGGCTTAAGAAGACCAAGGAGAAGCTTGAGCATCAAAAAAAATCTTTCGAATCATTACTTAGATACAGCACGTTAGCTATAGTAACTCTTGATGAGGGTCAAAAGATTAGTTCATGTAACCGAGATTTCGAAAAACTCTTTCAATTTAAAGAATCTGAGATTGTTGGCAACAATCTCGATGAACTCATCACCGGGCACCTACACCGAGAAGATGCTATTTCTTATACAAAAGAAACTCTTAAAGGAAAAACAATCCATGGATACAGTGAACGCAAAAGAAAAGATGGCACAAATATATACGTTGAAATCTTTGGTGTACCAGTAGTCATCGATGAAAAGCTGGTGGGTGCGTATGGGATTTATCAAGACATTTCCGAACGCAAGCAGGCCGAGGAGGAGTTGCGGGATAGCGAAGAGCGTCTAAAGACTGTGCTGGATTCCATACAAGCAGGAATTGTGTGCATCAATGCAGAAACACATACCATTGTTGATGCAAATCCTGCTGCCGTCGAAATGATAGGCGCTCCTAAGGAGCAGATTATTGGTCATGTGTGCCATAAATATATTTGCCCAGCAGAAGAGGGAAAATGCCCGATTACTGATTTTGGACAAGAGGTAGATAACTCAGAGAGAACACTTCTCACAGCAAATGGTAAGGAAATTCCTATCCTAAAAACTGTTACCCCCATTCTATTGAACGGCAAGACGCACCTGCTTGATATATTTATTGACATCACAGAAAAAAAGGGACTTGAGGCTCAGCTTCAACAGGCCCAAAAGATGGAGGCCATTGGCACCTTAGCAGGTGGCATTGCACATGATTTTAACAATATTCTTCAGACAATTTCTGGCTACTCCCAGATACTTTTAATGGGAAAGAAAGCAGACAATCCTGACTATGAGAAGCTTGAAGCTATCGAAAAATCTACCCAGAGGGCCAGTGATCTTACTAAACAGCTGCTGATTTTTAGCAGAAAAGTCGAAAGTAAACTCAGACCTATGGACCTAAACAAGGAAACCGAACAGGTCTCTAAAATGCTTGAGCGGACTATTCCAAAGATGATCAATATTGAATTACACCTGGCAGAGAACCTCAACATCGTTAATGCAGATCCTGCCCAGATAGAGCAGATTTTGATGAATCTTGGGGTTAATGCCAGGGATGCCATGCCTCACGGAGGAAGACTGATATTTGAAACGGAAAATATTGTTTTAGATGAGCACTACTGCAAAATCCATCTAGGATCAAAGCCAGGGCACTATGTTAAGCTTAGTATCTCTGATACAGGCCACGGTATGGATAAGGAGACCATGCAACATATCTTTGACCCCTTTTACACAACCAAAGAGACTGGCAAGGGTACAGGACTTGGCCTAGCCATGGTGTACGGTATTGTGAAAAGTCACCATGGATATATTATGTGCTACAGCGAGCCTGGTGTAGGTACCACCTTTAAAATTTATTTTCCAGTTATTAAAAAAGAGACAGAAAGCTCTGGGCCAAGAGAGGAGCAATTTCCTATCAAAGGGGGTAATGAGACTATTCTTTTAGTGGATGATGAAGAGGTCATCCGAGAACTTGGTAAAGAGATCCTTTCTAAGTTCGGCTATACTGTTCTTATGGCCTCTGATGGAGAGACTGCTTTAGAGATCTACCGTGAGAATAAGAGGGAAATCAGTTTGGTGATTTTGGATATAATTATGCCCGGGATGGGTGGAAGGATATGTCTTGAAAAACTTCTCAAAATAAATCCAGAGTTACGAATTATTATCGAAAGTGGTTATTCTACGAATGGGCCCAGCAAGGAAGTCCTTAAGGCTGGAGCAAAAGGCTTCATTGGCAAGCCCTATAATATCAATCAGATTCTCAAATCGGTGAGAGAAGCGCTGGATAATTGATGTCTTACTTTATTTTTAAAATTATTCCTACTTGATGTCTACCAATCAATCTGATAATTTACAGCTATTAAAGGTATTTAAGAGCGCTCGTCTTTTCGACAAGGTTGCCTTACTATTATCTATTTGGTTCGGTGCAGGTCTTTTCCCTGGTATGCCAGGTACTTTTGGCACAGCTGCGGCAATACCTTTATATTTATTAGTCAATCTTTTACACACCAGATACCAAGCATTATTTTTACTGATAATAATCATAGGGGCAATCTGGTCATCCCATAGAAGTCAATGTATCCTGGGCACGGTTGATCCACACGAAATCGTTATTGATGAGGTGGCCGGGTTTTTATTGAGCATTATTTTTCTTCCCTTTACCTTGAGAAACCTGATAGCAGGGTTTTTCCTTTTTAGATTTTTTGATATTCTCAAACCACCTCCGATAAAGATGATAGAAGAAAAGGTAAAGGGAGGATGGGGGATCGTCTTCGACGATCTCGCAGCCGGTGTATATACATATCTATCTTTACGGTTTCTTCTGTATATGCTCGAATGATGGGATT
>CAZBBQ010000103.1:0-3171 GCA_964489745.1 uncultured Desulfobacteraceae bacterium | reverse complement strand
TCGCTTTGCATTAAAGGAATTATGCAAACAGAGATCATAATTGTAGGTAATGAACTGATCTCAGGAAAGACAAGAGATCTTAACGGCTGGTATGCATCAGGCTGTCTTTTGTCTCATGGTCTTGAAGCAAGTGAAATCAGAACCGTTGGCGACAACTACGATACACTTTCGTCTGTGTTGAAATCGGCGATAAAACGCTCTCATTTTGTAATTGTGACTGGTGGGTTAGGCCCAACCGAGGATGATCTTACCACCGAGATAGCATCCAAGGCCTTAGATATGCCCCTTTTCCTTGATCAGATGATTCTTGATCACATAAAAAATACTACAAAAAAATTAGCCTTACGCTGGTCCCCTTCTTTAGAAAAATTGGCGTGGCTTCCAAGAGGGGCTAAAATGTTAGACCCCCACGGGGAGATGTGTGGCTTTTCAATAAAAAAAAGGGACTGCCTTCTCTACTTCCTGCCAGGTGTGCCTGAGCAGATGAGGGAGCTGATGAATAGGTGTGTTATTCCGGATATTCTGCGAAGATATAAACCAGCTGCTGTCCCACGACATAGAATACTGAAAGTCTATGGGTTAAGTGAATCCCGTATTTCAGATGTCTTCAAAGGACTTAGTGATGAACTGAAAAAGGTAATGTTTGGATTTTATCCTTCCTTCCCTGAAAACCACATCACTATTACAGTCCGGGGCAAAGACGATACAGAGACTGAAAGGGAATTAAATAGGGCAGAAAAAAAAATCAGGCATCTTTTAGGGCCGTATATATTTGCATCTGGTGATGCAACCATGGAGTCTGTTGTTGGAGAGTTGCTAAAGGATCGGAACAAGACGATTTCTGTAGCGGAATCATGCACAGGAGGTCTTATTGGTCATAGGCTTACATCTGTATCAGGAAGCTCTCTTTATTTTGAAAGGGGTCTGATTGTTTACAGTAACGTATCTAAGGTCGAGATGCTCGGGGTAACACAACACACCATAGATGCACACGGGGCTGTCAGTGATCAGGTGGTACGGGAAATGGCCGAGGGTGTTAAGAAAATTGCAAAAACTGATATGGGGCTTGCTGTTACAGGAATTGCAGGGCCTTTAGGAGGATTAGAGGATAAACCAGTCGGTACTGTATTTATTGGCCTCTCGGTGGATGGTAAAATATTCTCTGGCCACTACCGCTTTTCAGGAGACAGAGACAAGGTAAAACATACTACTTCAGAGATGGCCCTTGACTGGATAAGGAGATATTTAAATGGGTATCCGTTCATTCCTGGCATTTGAACTTCCAGTTGAGATTAGAGAACAAATCAGGGTTATTTCCAAAGAATTAAAAAAAATGGCCCTGCCAGTGAGATGGGTTAAGGTAGACAACATTCACCTTACTATACTATTTCTTGGCTCTGTTGATGAAGATACAATAGGTGATATAGAAGAAAAGGTGAATGCGGTGGTAAAAGGATTTTCTGCATGTAAGATTAAGCTCAATGCTGTTGGGGCATTCCCACATTGGAAGAGGCCGCGGGTTATCTGGATTGGCCTTAATGGAGATAGAGGGATTTTATCAAATCTCAGGGATGAGTTACAGGAAGAAATAAAGACACTCGGTTTTATGCCGGAAAAAAGGCCATTTAGAGCACATCTGACACTTGGACGCTTTAAAGGCCCAATCAATCGGGATGAAGATATGAAATGGATTTGTGATAGATATCGTGATATTAATAGTGACCTGTATCAGCTGAATGAGCTTATTCTTTATAAAAGTGATCTCAAGCCAGACGGGCCGGTGTATACAAAAATGGGCACGTGGCCATTAAGTGTGGAGAACTCAGGGACATCGCCCTAATGGGGGTGTTGGGGGTGATGGGTTTAGTCAAATGATTATTGAATATTGACAATTGTGAATTCCTGTACCACTATTCAATCGACAATTATCAATGTTCAATGTTACTAACCACTGCTTCAGTAATACAGCACTCCATTTTTCCAGAGGCGGTTGCCACTAAAAACGTTTCGTTACCCGCGGCGGATGGAAATATAGTTTAATGAGGTTTTGGTAAAGAAGGGGGATTGTTATGGCGATAGATTCAGAAAAGAAAAAGTCTGTGGAATTGGCGATTACACAGATTGAAAAGCAGCATGGAAGGGGCTCTATTATGAAATTGGGCCAAGGGGGGGCAGTTATCGATATTCCTGTCATCTCTACAGGCTCGCTTGCCTTGGATGCAGCCCTTGGTCTGGGTGGTGTGCCAAGGGGGAGGGTAATAGAAATATTTGGACCAGAGTCCTCAGGAAAAACCACTCTCGCCCTCCAGATCGTTGCGGAAGCACAGGCCAAGGATGGGATGGCTGCCTTTATAGATGCAGAGCATGCCCTTGATTTGGCATATGCCAGGAGACTGGGAGTCGATATTGATAATCTTCTTGTCTCCCAACCAGACAATGGTGAGCAGGCGCTCGATATCGCTGAAATCCTGGTGAGAAGCGGGGCCATGGATATCTTGGTAATCGACTCTGTTGCAGCCCTTGTCCCAAGGGCAGAGATAGAAGGTGAAATGGGAGATCAACAAGTTGGATTACAGGCGAGGTTGATGTCAAAGGCCCTGAGAAAATTGGCGGCAAGTATCAATAGATCAATGACATGTGTCATTTTTATAAACCAGATCAGGATGAAAATCGGGGTAATGTTTGGGAGCCCAGAGACTACTTCCGGTGGAAATGCACTCAAGTTTTATGCAACGCAACGCCTTGATATTCGAAGGATTGCCTCCATACAAGAAGGGGACAAGAAAGTAGGGAACAGAACAAGGGTTAAGGTAGTAAAAAATAAGATTGCCCCTCCTTTTAGAATGGCCGAGTTTGATATTATTTTTGGGAGCGGGATATCAAAGGAGGGAGACATATTAGACCTGGGTGTTGAATTAGATATAGTTGAGAAAAGTGGTTCCTGGTTTTCATTTAATAAAGAGAGGATTGGTCAGGGAAGAGAGAATGTCCGAAGGTTTTTAGTAGAACACCCTGATGTAGTGAAAAATATTTCTGACAGGGTAAAGGAAAAGCTTGGCTTGGGTACAAAAAAGGATGTTTCTGAAGGAAAGACTCACTAAATGAGGTTTCTTGGGTTGTTATGGTAACACCTTATGAAATCGTAATATTGTAGCTCTATGAAAATTACTC
>CAZBBQ010000102.1:0-5809 GCA_964489745.1 uncultured Desulfobacteraceae bacterium | reverse complement strand
TTAGCGTGAAAAATATTAGCTATGACATCGTTTATTGTCAAGGATAAAACCTTTAAAAGGATGAGAGTAAGGTTATGGGGAATGAAAATTATAGGCAAAAATATTTTATAGATTAAATTCATCATCACTTTTATATATAATAACCTAATGAATAGTATGAATATTAGTTGACATTTGTTTGAATTTTCAATATGCATTTTAAATAATCACACGTTAACTATAAGAAATCCTTTTGATTAACCGATATAGAATATTTAAAAAAATTTCAGAGCAGGAGATCCGCCAGCAGGTTAAAAAGATTGCCCAGGATATCACTGACGAATACAAAGATCGAGAACCCGTTCTGATAGGCGTATTAAATGGCGTCTTTATTTTTTTTTCTGACCTTGTAAGGGAAATCTCCATACCGCTAAAAATTGATTTTGTTCGGTTAGCCAGTTACGGATCAAGAGATGTATCGAGTGGTACAATTACATTAACAAAGGACATTGAATTACCGGTTAAAGGGAAACCAGTAATAATTGTTGAGGATATTATTGATACAGGATTAACATTGTCCTTTTTGGTTGCTCATATTAAGGAGAGAGAACCAGAATCTATTAAGATCTGTACCTTAATCAATAAGCTTGAGCGGAGGGAGAAAAAAATAGGGATAGACTATTGGGGCTTTGAGATTAAGGAAGGTTTTATGGTTGGCTATGGCCTGGATTATAATGAAAAATTTCGATATCTACCTTATATCCTTAGCTTAGAGATAAAGGATTAATTTGAGGAGACTAAAAATGATAATCGAATGTGAAAGGTGTCACACAAAATTTAATCTTGACGAAGATCTTCTGAAAAAAAGTGGTTCAAAGGTGAGATGCTCTATTTGTAAACATGTATTTACCGCCTTCCCACCTAAAGAGGAGACTGAGATTGAAGGATTCAAAACTGAGAAAATAGAAGAGGCGGAGATACTACCACCAGAAGAGACCGATAAAGAAGAAGATATAATACCAGATGTTGATAAAACAATTGTCACAGAGGCTTTTGAGGGAATCGGTCAGGGAGAGGATGAGGAAGGAATAGAAGCAATTTCTTTTGAAGATATATCTCAAATAGACTCAGGCTTTTTAAGAGAGCAGGAAGAGGAGGGGGTAGAGGTAGATATTGATGAGGCAATGGATAGGGCAGCAAAAGTAGAGGAAAAAATCCTCGCCCGAGAGGAGGGGGAAAAAGAAGAAGAGATAGAAGAGATAAAAAAACCAGGCAAACCTCAACCTATTATTAAAAAACGGCGCAGATCAGCAGCATGGACCACAATTTTGTTAATAGTGGTCATCCTTTTTGGGGCTGCAGCTGCCTTGTATGTGTTTAAACCGGACCTCCTCTTTGAATACTTTCCTTCATTTAAAAAATCCCTGCCACAAGAACCGGCCTTTGATATGGGAAACAAAAGACTTTCTATTAACAGAGACCCTGCTGATTTAAAGGGCTATTTTGTAGATTCTGAAAAGGCAGGTAAATTATTCGTGGTGAAAGGTTCAATAACAAATAATTACCCGGATAAAAGGAGCTTTATCAGGATTAGATCAAATATTCTTAATTCCAAGGGAAAGGTGGTTAAAAGCAAGATTGTTTATGCTGGTAACACGGTTAGTGATACGGAACTATTATCCCTCTCAATGGTGGAGATAAATAATCACTTAATGAATAAATTTGGCAAAGATAATGTAAACACAAATATTCTTCCAAATTCTTCTATTCCCTTTATAATTATTTTTAGCGAATTACCTGAGGACATAAGCGAATTTACTGTAGAGCCAATAAATTCTTTTCCTGCTGAAGAATAAACCCTGTCAGAAGCTCTAAACGGTATTATATATATCGCTCAAACGTGTATGTTCTGTGAGCCCCAGCTATAAAAGGTGTACCCTGTTAGATAACTAAATCTAATGGGGTTCAGTATTTTAGGCACTATCAAACAGGGTCCAGCTTTTCTTTTTCAGAGTTAATTCCCCAATAACCTTTATGCCTGAATCCAACAAATTTTTGGACACACCTTGTTTATTACTCCAGAGGGGTTGTGTTTTCATATAATCTCATCTTGAAAGCATTGTTAGATAAAAAATAGATGCGCAACAAAAAGCTACTTTTTCCTGTCCTTATCATTCTCATAATGCTCTTTTCAGGGAGCTTTGGCTATATGGCTATAGAGGGTTGGAATTTTTCAGATTCCATATATATGACTATTATTACCCTTTCTACAGTTGGCTATGGTGAGGTGCGCACTATAGGCCCTGCTGGTCGTATATTTACAATCCTTCTTATACTTTTTGGCATCTCTATTATGGCCTACATAATAGGATTGGTAACCGAGACCTTGGTAGAAAGTACGATCAGGTCAATCCTTGGGAGGAGAAAATTGGGAAAAAAAATAAAATCACTTAAAAATCATTATATTATTTGTGGTTATGGCAAGATTGGTAGAATTATATGCAAGGAGCTTATAAGGCACTCGATTTCATTGGTAGTGATTGAAAAGAAGGAGTTACAACAAGAATTAGAGCAGAATAACATCTTGTATATCATCAATGATGCAACGCACGAAGATACCTTGATAGAGGCGGGGGTGGAAAAGGCAAAGGGATTGGTGTCCGTATTATCTTCTGATCCGGAAAACGTATACGTCTCACTTACTGCCCGTAGCCTGAATCCTGATCTTTTTATCCTTTCAAGAGCAGAACATTTAACCAGTGAGGCAAAACTCCTTGCTGCAGGTGCGAGTAAGGTTATTTTGCCTTATAGCATAGGTGCGCGGAGAATGGCCCAAGTTATTCTTAAACCTGCGGTCAGTGATTTTATTGAGTCAACAATTCACGATTACAGTTTTGAACTCAACATAGAGGAGATAATGGTCGGGGAAGACTCTCATCTCAATAGTCTTACCCTGGTTAACGCTGGCATTAGACAGGAAATGGACATTATCATTATTGGAATAAAACAAAAAGATGGTAAAATGCTATTTAATCCTTCCTCCCAAACAAAGATTCAATCTGGTGATATTCTCATTGCCATGGGAAAGTACAATGATTTAGAGAGACTACGAAAGGTATGCATTCCAAGTAGTTGATAAGTGGCCGAAGTTTTAAGTGCCAAAATTGACAAATTCGTAAAAAGTCTTTTGCGAGAACATCAAAATTGAATGAAGGTTTAATCCGATATAACCTAAGGAGACAAGATGCTTGATCTAAAATTTGTCCGTGCTAACCTGGATCTGGTAACTGATACTCTCAAAAACAGGGGGTATGATCTTGATCTTTCCGAATTTCAACATCTGGACAAGAAGAGGCGGTCTATCCTGGTCAGACTTGAAGATCTCAGATATCAACGCAATAAGGTTTCTGACCAGATAGCAGCTATGAAAAAAGACAGAGAAGATGCATCATCTCTTATCTCTGAGATGAAGACAGTCTCCAAAGAGATAAAAGAGATGGAGGCTGATCTACCTAAGATAGTAGATGAATTGAATAAGCTCTTGTTACTTATACCCAATATACCACACGAATCAGTAGTTATTGGCCAGAATGCAGATGATAATCCGGTTATAAGGATGTGGGGAGAGATCAAGGACTTTGATTTTAAGCCTCTTCCCCATTGGGAAATTGGGGAGAAGCTAGGTATACTTGATTTTTCCCGGGCAGCCAAGATTGCCAGGAGTAGATTTTCTCTTCAAAGAGGTTTGGGCGCAGCAATTGAAAGGGCGTTGATTAATTTCATGCTTGATATTCATACAATTCATCATGGTTATATCGAGACCCTTCCTCCATTCCTTGTTAATTCTGATAGTATGACTGGAACAGGTCAATTACCCAAATTTAGAGAGGATCTATTTAAGGTGGACGGGTGGGATCTATTTCTTATACCTACCGCAGAGGTGCCAGTTACAAATATACACAGGGATGAAATACTATCCTTTGATACACTTCCCATTAGATATGCCTCTTACACCCCTTGTTTCCGTTCGGAAGCAGGCTCATATGGCAAAGACACAAGAGGGCTCATCAGGCAGCACCAATTTAACAAGGTGGAGCTGGTTATGTTCTGCTTCCCCGAAGACTCGGACAAGGAATTAGAGTCCTTAACGACCGATGCAGAAGAGATTTTACAGCGCCTGGAGCTTCCCTACAGGGTCGTCTCGCTTTGTACAGGTGATCTTGGCTTTTCTGCTGCTAAAACCTATGATATTGAGGTTTGGCTTCCCGGGCAACAGCTATTCAGAGAGATATCCTCTTGCAGTAACTTTACAGACTTCCAGGCGAGGAGGGCAAATATTCGATTTAAAAGAAAAAAAGAAAAAGGTACGGAATTTGTCCACACCCTTAATGGCTCTGGTCTGGCAGTTGGAAGGACTCTTGTGGCAATCCTGGAGAATTATCAACAGCCTGACGGAAGTGTAGTTATTCCAGAGGCCCTCAGACCATATCTCAATGGGGTGTCTGTTATTAAAAATGAGAGTGGCTAAAGTTTAACCCGCCATAAGCCTGCCCGCCAGACGGCAGGCGGGTCTGGGGGGTAAAAGTGAACTAAAGCGAAAAGGAAAAAACATACAAGGCAGCAAACGTTTATAATCACGATAAACCAGGGGATAAGCAATGGGTATACTTGAAGAAATATATAAAAAAATTGACAGTTTTAGACCTGAGATCATCAAGATGCAGAGGGAACTTACTGCACGTCCTGCCTTAGGTCCAGAAAATGGTGGACCCGGAGAGCATGATAAAGCTGACTATATCAAAGAACAGCTCTTGCTCCTTCAACCGGACACGTTATTTGATATTCATGCTCCTGATAAAAGGGCAGCCAATGGATACAGACCAAACATAGTAGCTGCCTGGAACGGGCGCCAGAAAAAAAGTGCTATTTGGATTCTTAGTCATTTGGATATCGTACCACCAGGTGATCTTTCTTTATGGAAAGATGATCCATACAAGATGAGGGTGAAGGGTGATAGAATTGTTGGGCGGGGTGTTGAAGACAACCAACACGGTATAGTCAGTTCCTATTTTGCCGTGAAAGGAATGCTGGATTTAAAACAGGTATCCCCGCAAAGAGTTGGTCTTATCTTAGTTGCGGATGAAGAAACAGGCAGCAAATATGGGCTACAATATATCCTAAAAGAAAGGCGGGACCTCTTTAAAGAGGACGATCTAATTATTGTTCCTGACGGCGGTAACAAGGAAGGTACAATGATTGAGATTGCTGAAAAATCAATGCTGTGGTTGAAATTTACCGTTACTGGTGCCCAGTGTCATGCCAGCACTCCAGAAAATGGAAAAAATAGTCTCTTCGGGGTAGCTAAATTGATTGTAAAGCTGAATACACTCAAAGAGAAATTTGATCTCAATAATCCTCTCTTCAAACCGCAGGAGTCAACATTCGAGCCTACCAAGATAGAGGCAAATGTCCCCAATGTTAATACTATCCCTGGAAGAGATGTCTTTTATCTGGACTGCCGGATTTTACCAGACTATACAGTAGATGAAATTATTCAGGAGGTGGTTACACTCAATAAGAAACTTGCCAGAGAGCTCAAGCTCAAAATAAATGTTGAGGCGATTCATCGGCAGGATTGTGCGCCTCCAACACCGGTAGATTCTCCGGTAGTTACTACCCTTGCCAAAGCAATAAAGAAGGTAACCGGGCTGAAGGCAAAACCAATGGGTATCGGAGGTGGCACAGTCGCGGCATTTTTTAGGTATGCAGGCCTTTCAGCAGCAGTGTGGTCTACTACATCACCAACTGCCCATCAACCCAATGAATACTG
>CAZBBQ010000101.1:0-5857 GCA_964489745.1 uncultured Desulfobacteraceae bacterium | reverse complement strand
GGAATTGTCACGGTATCCGGCAGAAATTATTCATGAGTGGGATAACGATATGGTGTGGCATACTATTCTTGGGAGGGTAAAGGGATTGTAAGATGGATAAAAGTATTGAGAATATTCCTAAATTACATGGATATAATTGTTTTGCATGCGGAACTGCAAATCCAATAGGGCTTAATCTTAGTTTTTACAAAAAGGGAGAGTATGTTTGTTCAGATCTCATCCTCGGAAAAAACTATGAAGGATGGGAAAATATGGCACACGGTGGGATAGTGTCAACACTTTTAGATGAGATCATGTCGTGGGCCATGATTTATTTCAAGAGAATCTTCTTTGTTACAAGAAGCATGACCATAAAGTACAAAAATCCCGTTCCATTACATAGATTGGTTACCGTTCAGGGCACACTACTAGAAGGAGGAAAAAAGCGTTTATGCAAGGCTAAGGGATTGATCTGTGATGAGGATAAAAACACCTTGGTCAAAGCAGAAGGCACATTTGCCATTTTATCAGATAAAGACCTCTATCTCGTGCCAGATAAGTTAAAAAGAGACATGAATAATCTCTTTAACAAATTTTAACCATAGAATCGAATCCCAGACTGCTATCGAGTATGGCTGAAGAAAAAATCAAATTTGCATCCAAAGACCTGTTCATTGAAGGCCTCCTGTGTATACAGGAAGGAGAAAAGGGTGTGGTCGTAACTCACCCTCACCCACTTTATGGCGGCACTATGTACAATCAGGTAGTAGAGACACTTGTTGAGGTTTATCAGAATAATGCCTTTTCTACCCTGAGATTTAATTTTAGAGGTGTTGCGGGAAGTGAAGGGCGCTATGACGAGGGAAAAGGGGAGCAGGAGGATGTGAGGTCTGCCTTACAGTATATGCATGAGAGGGGAAAGAGAGATGTTGACCTGGCTGGATATTCATTTGGGGCATGGGTAAATGCCAAAATTAACGACACTCATTCCCTCTATGACAGGATAGTTATGATATCGCCTCCGGTTGCATTTTTAGATTTTTCTTTTTTATCCTTTAACCCAAAGATACGGTTAGTAGTCGCTGGAGGTAAAGATAATATTGCACCAGCAGATACAATAACGAATGTTATTAACACATGGAACCAAAAAGCCCACCTTGAGGTGATTGAAGGAGCAGACCATTTTTACACTGGCAAGATAGGCTCCCTAAAGTCTACCTTGTCTCGCTTTATAAGGTGAATAAGAATGTCAGTGGTCAGTTGTCAGTTGTCCGTAGTAATAAAGATAAATCGGGTAGAATAATATCATCCAGTTTACTCGAGGAAAAGCTGACTATATGTGAATAGCATGGTTTTGGAGTGAAATGATTTTTTGCAAAGAACAGCGGACACCTATCAACGGATAATACTTTTCAATTAACAAGTAAAAATTATGGACACCATTGCATCAATAGAAATAGGAACAAATTCTATTCGGATGTTAATTGCTGAAAAAGATATATCAGAGAATACCTTAAAACCTATTTTGAGAAAGCGAGTCATCACAAGGCTTGGAAAAAATTTCAACAAGAAAGAAGCGAGAATAATTGAGCCCGAGTCTATGTCCAGAAGCATCTCTGTGCTGAGCGAATTTTTTGATATTGCACGTCAATTTGATATCCCATCTCCTATTGTAATAGCAACAGGGGTGGCAAGAGATGCACGTAACCGAAATACCTTTATTGACTTGATTGATAAAAAATTAGGGCATACTGTAAAGGTGATTACAGGGAAAGAGGAATCTTGCCTGACTTGTAGAGGAGTTTTATCTTCACTGAACCATGGTGCAGAGCCTGTGCTTATTTTTGATTGTGGTGGTGGAAGTACCGAATTTATATGGACAAATAGTGAATACGAAAAATCCATATCAATAAAACTCGGAGCAGTTATTTTAACAGACGATTATTTAATTACTGATCCACCAAAGGATGAGGAAATAAATGAAATCATCAGCCAAATTGATAGTATATTTAAAGTAAAACTTGAATATATTAAGAAATTGTGCAAAGAAACATTTTCTCTTGTAGGAACCGGTGGGGCTATAATGAGCGTAGCCGCAATTATACATGGTATTCAAGAAACAGAGTTTGATAAAAAATTAAATGGTCTTATAATTAAAAAAAGAGATATTGAGCTTCTATTCACCAAAATAAAGAGGATGCCAAAAGAAGAAAGACTAAATCTTACAGGCCTCGAACCTGGAAGGGAAGATATTGTTGTAGCCGGCACCATAATAGTAATGAAAATTATGGATTATTTTGAGAAAGATGAGATACTAATTAGTTATTTTGATTTATTAGAGGGCATACTTTTATAATATATGGGAGGAGAAAAGGATGGATGATCAACTAATAAAGGAAGGGCTGACCTTTAATGATCTTGTTTTACTACCGAGAGAATCCACGGTGTTGCCGAAAGATATAGATGTGAAAACAGAGCTCTCTCGGAATATTTCCATTAATATACCTATTGTCAGCGCAGCAATGGATACAGTTACCGAATCAGAAACCGCCATAGCATTGGCCAGGCAGGGTGGTTTAGGGTTTATACATAAAAACATGTCTATAGAAAAGCAGGCATTAGAGGTTGAGAAGGTTAAGAAATCAGAAAGTGGCATGATCATTGATCCTATTACCATTAACCCGGAACAAAAAATTTCAGAAGTATTAAGCATTATGGAAAAATACAAAATTTCCGGAGTGCCTGTTGTGAAAAAAGGAAACTTAATGGGGATAATAACCAACAGGGATCTAAGATTTGAAACAAACCTGGATAATAAAGTCGAAGATGTCATGACCAAGGATAATCTTGCCACAGCACCAGTTGGAACAACCTTAGAAGAATCAAAAAGCATCTTGCATGAAAGAAGGATAGAGAAATTATTAGTTGTTGACGATGCAGGAAAGTTAAAGGGGCTCATAACAATAAAGGATATTGAAAAGATAAAAAAATATCCTCATTCATGTAAGGATCATCTTGGTAGATTGCGGGTGGGTGCCGCCGTTGGGGTTGCACCAGAAAAAGATGAAAGGATTGATAGACTAATAGAAGCAAATGTAGATGTTATCGTTATTGATTCTGCGCACGGACACTCAAAAGGTGTGCTCGAAACAGTAAAAGATACCAAAAAGAATTTTCCAAACCTGGAGCTTATAGCCGGCAATGTAGCTACATCCGAGGGCACGAGGGCTCTTATCGACGCTGGTGTTGATGCGGTAAAAGTTGGTATAGGTCCAGGCTCAATATGCACAACAAGAATAATTGCTGGTGTTGGTGTGCCACAAATGACAGCTATTATGGAATGCGCTCGAGAAGCATCGAAAAAAAACATTCCTATTATCGCTGATGGTGGGATGAGATTTTCCGGTGATATCACCAAGGCAATAGCTGGAGGAGCATTATCAGTCATGATTGGAAATCTCCTTGCCGGCACAGAAGAAAGCCCAGGAGAGACTGTTCTTTTTCAAGGGAGAACGTATAAGGTATACAGAGGCATGGGTTCTGTAGAGGCTATGAGAGGGGGGAGCGCAGATCGCTATTTTCAGAAAATAACAGAAGGAGAAACAAAGTTGGTACCAGAGGGCATAGTTGGAAGAGTCCCGTATCGAGGACCTTTAGCAGATATTACCTACCAGCTTATAGGAGGCCTAATGGCAGGTATGGGTTATGTTGGTGCATGCGATATTAAGGAGTTACAAGCCAAGGCAAAATTTTTAAAGATCACAGCCGCAGGTCTAAAGGAGGGGCATGTGCATGACGTAATTATAACGAAAGAAGCATCCAACTACCAACTTGAATAGAAAACAGACAGTGTCCAAAGACCATGCTTACAGAAAAGGGGTGTATCCCGAGGACTTAATCTCATTCAGGGTTTTGATCAAAGAAACTGATCTCATGGTAAGCGCTTCCAAGGATCTCAGGAAACAGACCGGAGATAGAGTACATCACTATCGAAGGCAACTGGAAAACTATATAAATTCAAAACCAGATTTTCTCTCCACTCTTCTCCCTTATACTGAAGATCCTTTTGCCCCTGAGATAATACAGGAGATGATTTCAGCTACAAGAATCTTTGATGTAGGTCCAATGTCAGCAGTAGCAGGTACAATAGCTCAGCTTGTTGGCAGAGACCTTCTGCAATATACCAAGGAGCTTATTGTTGAAAATGGTGGAGATATCTTTCTGAAAACCGAAAGACCTGTTACTGTTTCCATCTTTGCTGGAAGCTCAAAGTTAAGCGATAAGTTCGGTATCGTGATATATCCAGAACAGATGCCAGCTGGCATCTGTACCTCCTCGGCTACTGTGGGGCATTCCCTTAGTCTTGGAAGCGCTGATTCAGTCTGTATTATATCCAGCAAAGCATCAATCGCAGACGCAGCAGCAACGGCACTTGGAAACAAAATAACCAATCAATTTACGCTTAAAAGAGAAATTGAATCAATGAAAGAATCAAAAGATATTAAAGGTGGCGTGGTAATCATTGGTAAAACAATGGCAAGCTGGGGAGAGATAGAATTGACAAAGATACAGTAGTGTTACAGAAACTTGCGTATTCATTGCCTTTCCTGTATGTTCATATGCCCAAACATTCAATAGTTAACAGCAAACAACCTTGAGTATATCTTATGAAAAATAGTGCAAATTTTCTTTTTGAAATAGGTATATTAAAAAAAACCCCACGGTCTGGTTTTCAATTTTTAGGCACAGGCAACGAGTCAGTTGCTGAGCATTCTTTTCGTGTTGCCGTGATAGCGTACCTCCTTGCAAAAAATGAGCCGAAGGCAGATATGCAGAAAGTTGTCCTCATGAGCCTTTTTCACGATTTTCATGAAGCCAGAACAGGCGATCACAACTATGTTAACAAAAGATATGTAACAGTGGATGAAGATAAGGCTGTGAATGATTTGGCCCGAAAACTTCCTTTCGGCCAAGAAATTATATCCTTAATCGATGAATTTAATTCCAGGGAAACTCTCGAGGCACAGTTATCGCATGATGCTGATCAACTTGATTTTATCCTCGAATTAAAAAGACAGCAGGACTTAGGAAATATTTCTGCTGCCGAATGGCTAAAATATTCAGTCAAACGCCTTATTACTGATTATGCTAAAACCCTGGCTGATGAAATTTGTAGTACAGATAGCAGTGATTGGTGGTTTAAAAAGAAGGAGGAATTATGGGTCAATGGACCGAATGAACATACATAGCTATTTCGTGTTAAATCAAAAACGGATTATCCCTATCACGTTTTTTCTTTCAATAATAATCCATATAGGCATAATTATAGCCTTTCAGAGTATTTTCCCTTTTAGCCTCCTCAAACCTGAGCGCAGAACCTACAAGGTAGACTTGATACGCCCTCCCATCAAAGAAATTAAGAAACACAGTAAAGAAAGCGATCCTGCTATCAGCCAAATTCATAGTGAATTGCCCGTGGAAACCAAAGAGGCAACAATTTCCTTAAACACCACGGATCCAACCTATCATCCATATACAAAGATAATAAAAGAAAAAATATTTCATTACTGGATATATCCATTATCAGCCCAGCAGGATTTTATTCAGGGAAGTCTTCTCATAGTGTTCAGGCTAGGCAGAGATGGTAGCCTCATTGATTGTACCATAGAAAAACCCTCAGGACACACAATCCTTGATAACCATGCCACTAAAGCTATAAAGCTCGCAAATCCCTTTCCCCCGTTTCCTGAAAATATTACGGTTCAATTTCTTAATATACACGCCTCATTTGCGTATCAGTTAACATTTGAATAGTAAATTTTAATAACATTTTAGCTCTTTGAAATTACCTGGTGAATGAGCATGGGGATGTCTTTTT
>CAZBBQ010000100.1:0-5867 GCA_964489745.1 uncultured Desulfobacteraceae bacterium | reverse complement strand
GCGATAATGCTGTGGCCAATACTGTATTCCTTTATCTCGGGAATAGATGAAAATCTTTTTATATTCACATAATTAAGGCCGTGTCCAGCATGAACTTTCAGCTTGAGTTCGGCTCCTAACTTTGCTGCCTTATTGATTTTTTCAAATTCCCTGAGTATCTCTGATTCTGATACTGCTTCACTGTAAAATCCTGTGTGAATCTCAATTATATCTGCACCCGCATCAAGAGATTCGTGTATCTGATCAGGGTTTGGATCAATAAAAAAGCTGACAGAAATACCAGCCTCCTTTAATGTGCCAGTAACTCTTTTATATTCCTTTTTATTGCCTATAACATTAAGACCACTTTCAGTGGTTACCTCTTTTCTTCTTTCAGGGACAAGGGTTACCAAATCTGGTTTAATGGTAAGGGCAGTATCAATGAGATCTTTGACAGGCGCCATTTCCAGATTTAATTTGGTCTTGACTGTTTTTTTAAGCAGTTCTAAATCCCTTTCCTTAATATGTCGCTGATCTTCTCTCAGATGACATATGATACCTTCAGCGCCGGCTAACTCCGCTATACCTGCAGCCAAAACGGGGTCCGGCTCATTTATTCCTCTCGCTTCACGGATTGTTGCAATATGATCAACGTTAATTGATAAAAGGGCCATAGTGGTAACTCCTTATCACATAAGTTTGTTTAATGTATTGTATCTGTTGCGTGGTTGTCGTTGTTTTTTGTCTCTTGTCTTTTGCAACCGACAACAGTCAATGAAAAACGGACATTGTTATTTTTCTACCATAGTCAGCAGCCGTTCCGTCTCTTCTTCCATCCTTTGAGCCTCCTCCGACTTTTCATGGGTATAGCCAAAAAGGTGTAAAAGGCCATGAATGAGGAGTCTATCAGTCATTTTATTAAGACTCTCACCAGTTATTATTGCATCCCTCATTGCAGCGTCTAACGATATGACAATATCTCCGAGCATTGGTGTTGCAGGCTCGTTAGGATTATCTTCTCTCATCGGGAAGGAGAGAACATTTGTGGGGCCTTTTCTTTTAAGAAAGCGGCTGTTTAGTTCTGCTATATGTTTATCATCTGTAATGAGTATACTCAGCTCAGCATCATGACATTCCAAGTCTTTTAAGATCCTCTTTAACTTCATTTTTATTTTCCCGGGATCCATTTTTTTCATGGGGCGCTGACAAGTTATTTGAATTTCCATTTTCTTTTCTTTTATCTATTTCTCCTTTGGCTATTGGTTCTGGATATTCAATCCTGCTGTGGAAGATTCCACTTAATGTTTTAGAAAAAGTTTTGGCTATTAGATTTAAATCTTTTAATGTTAACTCACATTCATTTAGCTGTCCATCCGAGAAGATATTATTTATGATTTTTTGAACCATTCCTTGAATCCTTGCAGGAGTAGGATTAACCAAAGTTCTGGATGCTGCCTCCACTGCATCTGCTACCAAAACCAACCCCGCCTCTTTTGTCTGAGGCTTCGGACCAGGATATCTAAAATCTTCTTCTTTAACAGGCGAGGACCTGCTTTCCCTTTTTTTACTTTGTTCCTTGGCCTTTTGATAAAAATAGGAGATGAGACTTGTGCCATGGTGTTGCTGGATAATATCTATTATTTCCTTTCCAATTCTATGTTGTTTTGCAAGTTCCACACCATCTTTAACGTGAGAGATCAATATGAGACTGCTCATAGAAGGTGCAAGTTTCTCATGCCTGTTATCGCCTTTGACTTGATTTTCAACAAAATAAAGTGGTTTTTTTATCTTTCCAATGTCGTGATAATATGCGCTTACTTTTGCCAAAAGAGGGTTGGCATGGATACTTTCAGCTGTTGCCTCGACCATGTTACTCACCATGACGCTATGATGATAACTGCCAGGGGCTTTGACCATTAATTCTTTAAGGATGGGCTGATCCAAGCTGGACAACTCCAGCAGCTTGATATCTGTAGTAAAACCAAAAATTATCTCTATCAATGGCAAAAAACCGGTTGCTATAACTCCAGCTAAGATACCACCCAGAAAACCGGATACAACAGAAATGGCACCGAGGAGGGAGTAAGGATTTCCGTATAGAGACTGGATCGATAAAGACATAACAATATTTAACAGGCCAACCTTCATTCCTGTTTTTATCAATACCGATCTTTCTCTACAATTTCTTACTCCATAGGCGGCCAAAAGAGACCCTACAAGGAAGTAAACAAAGAAATCTATCCTGCCTTCGACAGCAATGGAAGCCAGAGTGGAGAGGATCAATGAAAAGGCGATTGCCACCTCCAATCCTTGAAAGATAGAGATTAATATAGCTCCCAGAGTAATTGGCAAGGCAAAAAGGAGAGCTTGAGCAGTAAAAAAATGGAAACCCCTGGCTACCTCTTCAGCCACTGTATTATACAAGAGCACGAGCAAAAACATGAATAAAAGGGTCACGCTAATGAAGATGAGATTTTTTGAATCTCCTTTGAAAATATTTGATCCCTTAACAAGCACAATGCAACTCAGGGCCAACAATATACCAATCATTAGGGTCATACCAAGGACCATACTGAGTGTCGGGGCGTTTGTTTTTAGTTTTGCTTCAGTCTCCAATTTCCATAGATGAGTGAGGTTGATTTTTTCTCCTTCTCTCACAATCATCTCGCCCTTTTTAACTTGGAAATAGATAGGTTTTACTGATTGTTTTGCCTTTTCTTTTCTTAGCTCTGTCTCACTTTTATTAAATGTTATATTTGGATCTGTGATCGATTTAGCAAACTGCTTTGTTGTCGCAACAATATCTTTTCCATTTTCATTTTTTATGAGTTGGTCAATTGCCTGATTGAAATAGTGCAGAGCGCTTTCGAGATTATAAAAACGATCAAAATCATCTATTTTGAATTCTTGTTGCGTGTTGATATCACGAAGGATTATCCCTTTTCCTTTTTGGGTCATCAAAACTTTCTTGTTTCCTACAACACCCTTTTTTAATATTTGGTTTATTGTGATCGATGCGCAATTATCTATAGAGGAAGAAAAATTTTCCTTGGCAAGTCGGTCAAAGAGAACAGAATCTTCAGTGATTTCTAAAAGATCAAAGAATTTGTCTCTTAATTGTTCATGTTTTTCAGAGCGCAGGGTTGGCTCTAACTCAATTGATGAAATCTGTTCTAACTCTTTCCTGGCATAGCTAAAGGATTGTTTGATCCTCTGGGTAATATTGGCACCTGACCTGTCAGCGTCATAGACAAAAAGGGCTGATTTTACTGCCTCAGATCGCCTCTGTTTTGTCAATTCCTTATCTTCAACAAGAAAATCATGAGATGCCTTGATATCTTGATTTGCTACGTCACCTATAGAGTAATCTTTTGTTGGTATTACGAGCAGGTTCGGATAGAGGAGAAGGGAAATAATAGCGCTTAAGATAATAAGATATATCCATATTTGAATTTTGGAGCTCACCACCCTCAGTGATGTTACAAATCTTTTCAGTGGTGAGGTGATTTCTTTTTCCAATTTTTTGCCCCTTTTATTTTTAATTGGGGCGATTTTTTTCTTCTTTTCTGCCATGATATTTATATTAAAATGTCTAAAGCCCGCCCTGGCGCGACTTGCCTGAAATATCCTATTATCGCTGCAATATTTTAGAGGCTGAGCCCGTGGAGTTCAGGCTAAAAAATTAGGCCTGCCCGTCCCGATTATATCGGGACAGGCGGGTCTGGGCCAGGATTATAAGTTTTTAAAGCGCATAAAGTCAAAGAGTATCAAGTATCAAGTTTCCGGTATCAAGTATCCAGTTTATCGTAGGCATCTATAATATTTTGGACTAATGGATGCCTCACAACGTCTTCTCTTCCGAAATACACAAATTGTATCTCTTCTATGTCAGCTAAAATATCTCTGGCCTGTATAAGGCCCGAAGCCTTGCCCTCAGGAAGGTCAGTTTGGGTAATATCTCCGGTTATGACTGTTTTTGAGCTAAAACCAAGGCGCGTCAAAAACATCTTCATCTGTTCAGGTGTTACATTCTGAGCTTCATCTAATATAATAAAGGAATCATTAAGTGTCCTTCCTCTCATAAAGGCCAAAGGAGCTACCTCTATTACACTGTTTTGGATAAGACGCGAAGCACTTTCAAAATCCATCATATCATGGAGGGCATCGTAGAGTGGTCTCAGATATGGACTTACCTTTTCATAGAGATCTCCTGGCAAAAAGCCTAACTTTTCACCTGCCTCCACAGCTGGTCTTGTTAAAACTACCCTATTTACCTCTTTTTTCATTAAAGATGATATGGCCATTGCCATAGCAAGATATGTTTTCCCTGTGCCAGCCGGTCCTATACCAAATACGATATCGTATTTTCTTATAGCATCAATATACATTTTCTGATTGAGACTTTTGGGTGTTATTGTCTTTTTTTTTGATGGGATGTATATCCTGTCTAAAAAAATTGGTTTAAGCTCTGCTTTATGGTTACCATTTAGGATTCTCAGTGAATACTCAACATCTCTCTCGTAGACAGGGTATCCTTCTTTAAGCAATCCATAAAGCTGGGTTAATAAATTTTCAGCCGTCTCTAATTCAGGGAAGTCACCTTGTAAAATGATGTCGTTTCCTCTAATATTACATATTATATTGAGCCGTTTTTCTATCAGGTGTAGATTGCTGTTTCTTTCTCCATAAAGACTTTTCGCTAATTCGTTATTATCGAATGTAACTTTTTTGGCTTTGGTATTCCCCCTTTTTTTTAATAATTCCGTCAAGGTATATATTTCTCTATTTAAAGTTGATTGAGTAATCGAATCGTTGAATGATTGCGTTGTGTGATTTTTATTGGTACACTCCGTAACTGCTCAACGACTCAATATTTTACTAAGCTGCTTTAATTATCATACGATACTATTTCTATGCAAGAAAAAGAATTTTAGGGTACATCTCTTTTTGTCTTGACATACAATTGATCTGGCCTTAAATCCACATTGATATATGTTTTCTGGCCTTAATAAAAAAATGACTATGTATTAACTTATTATATTCCTTTTGTGATCAGGATTTGCCATAGGATGTGAGGATTTATATTTTGCTGAGTATGTTGTGCAATTATTTAACAATAGTTTTTGGAAAAAATGGCAAAGAAATATAGGATTGCTCTTTTCGGTATAAAGGCTGAAGAAGAGATTTTCCGGCAAAACATGGCTAAACTTGGAGTTTCTGGCTCTACCTTAGATAAATATATCGAAAGGACTCCAGTAGTTTTGAAAAGAGAGTTAAATTTAGAGGAAGCTCGGAAATATGCTGAGGCCATTATTAATGCCGGTGGGTTCGTTAATATTCAAGAGACTGGAGAATTTCCTGATAAATTCTCTGTTGAACAAAAAAGTATACCTTCCATAGTGGATTTTGTTCTCTGCCCAAATTGTGGTTTTAAACAGAAAAAGAAAGATTGTTGTGTAAGATGTGGCTTTGATTTAAATTCTTCCACTTAAAGGCATAGTATCTTAGTCCACAACCTTATAGACTATGTCATTTTCCCTTACCCTCTCCTTTACCTGAATACCAATCATGTCACCAATATTTGCTTCATCTACAGATTGGTTATCGATCTCTATGCTCGTTACCTCTTCGGTAAAATCAGTGGTGTGGCCTTTATACATCAGGGTATCCCCCTTTTTAATAGATCCCTTTGTGATGTCTATAGCAGCCACGCTTGGTTTAGAGAAAAATTTAACAACTACACCAATCTCTTCCTCAGCCATAATGCAACCTCCATTTTGAAAAAGTTCTTAGTTTTTTATATCAAATCCGTTTTAATCTGTCAAGAAAAGCTCTGTAGGGTTAATGTTGGGCTTTGGCTCCCTTCTTATTCACTATAAGTATTGAAT
>CAZBBQ010000099.1:4021-5876 GCA_964489745.1 uncultured Desulfobacteraceae bacterium | reverse complement strand
TCTTTTTGCCCTTCTTTCATCATCAAAAAACATTAGCCCGGTTACGCTATCAAAATAGTTATTTTCTGCTAATGCAGAGCGAAAATTCTCTCTTGTGTCTATGTTGTTCCCTTTTTCCTTTAAAATGTCTTTGACTACTCGAATAGTATCGTAGCCTATTGCAGCAAGAAATTGTGGTTCTTGGCCAAAGCTTTTTCTGTACTGGTCAACAAAACTATCGACGCCTATATAACCACTACCAGAAAAGAATCCAGAAGGAAATATTGCTCCATGAGCATATCTTCCGGCAATGTCTATTAATTTCGGAGAGTTCCAAAGATCTGTTCCTAAAAGGGTTACGCCCAAAACATCATGATAGGCCAATTGAGATGCTATAAGACCTGCCCTTTCATAACTGTCCGGGATAAAGACAGCATCAAAATCAACAATAGGTTCCGGTTCCTCTTCTACGTCTTGTTCTTCCTTTTTTACTTCAGCTTCTTCTTCCGGTTCTTCCGTTTTCACCTCTAATTGTTCCGTATCCTCTTTCTTATTCTCCTCTTCTTCCTCAATAGTTGGTTCCGGCCTGGGATAGAAAAGGCCTACCATTTTTTTTATCTCTTCTGCAAAATCTGTACTCTTTGGATCATATGATTCTACTGCGGTTATCATGCCTCCGTTAGATTCAACCTTATCCCACAATTTATTCATAAAGTATTTACCGTAAGAATTGGCAGGATAGAGGATGGCAAATCTCATTAAACCCATCTCTCCCATAACCTTATTTACTAAACTTCTTAGCTGGTCCTCTGGGTTAAGGCAATTCTGAAAAACCATCTCTCCCTTTTTTGTAATAGCGTCACTCTGACTTAAGGTGATGATGGGCATACCTAATTCTTGAGCCTTTTCCACAACCCCTTCAGCTACCTTGCTAATAAGAGGCCCTATAGTAACAAGCACCTTCTCCTTGACTGCCAACTCGTTTAGAGCCTCGATTGCTGTTTCAGGATCACCTTCTGTGTCCCTGATAACAAGCTCCATAGATGAAAGGCTTTCGTCGTTTTCCTGAAAGATATCAAACCCGAGCTCGAGACCGTTGAGTACCTCCTGTCCATAGAGAGCAAATGGACCGCTCAGAGGTAAGAGGCAGCCAATAACATTAGGACGTACTTCCAATCTCTCATCAATCATCTGGAGCATTTCTTGAGCTTTTATAGCCCATTCTTTTTCCGGCGGTAAACTCACCACATTGAGTACTGTCTCGCGTGCCTTTTCTAATCTACCCGAGACAAAATAAAATAATGTAAGCCGGTAGTATATAGGATACATAAGATCAGACTCTTCAGCATAGGAAGCCATTTGTATGAGTTCATCTTCTGTGGCTTGATAGATAAGATCTAAAAGTTGCAACCTTATTTTTTCCTTCTCCTCTGCTTTCACTGATGATGATTCCAATACCTTGAAACACCAATAAAATGCCCGTGGTTTATTATCTAATTCTTTTAAGGTTTGGCCTAAAAGAAAAAATACTTCTTCTCTGCCAGGATAATATGTATAAATCTCAAGCCAGCGTAAAGCAGATAATCTTGATTCGGGATATTTCTTCAGGTGGAAATATGTTTTGGCAGTTAAGAGATGAATCTCGGCCCTTCTTTCCACGGGATAGTCTTCGACAACATCTAAAAACAAGGGCAAGGCCTTCTCATACTGGTTCGTAGTATAATATATCGTTGCCTTCCTCGTTAATGCATCTCGAACCCTCTCTCCCTTTGGTTCGACCATGAGGTAGAGATCGTAAGCCGCCAGTGCCTCTTCATATTTTTTCTCTATCCAATAATTCTCAGCCTCTGCAAAATAATCGATGACTATTTTCTTT
>CAZBBQ010000099.1:0-3921 GCA_964489745.1 uncultured Desulfobacteraceae bacterium | reverse complement strand
CTTTACAATTATCCTCTTCTCACAAGAGAATACAAAAAAGGCCATTACCGCTATCAAAACAGTAATGGCCTTTATGAAATAAGGGGTTTTACTTATTGTCATCCTTTACTTCCTCAAAGTCTGCGTCAACAACCTCCTCATCCTTTTTAGCTGTCTCTGCTTCCGCAGGGCCTGCTTCTGGGCCAGCTTGTCCTTGTGATTGGGCAGCCTGGGCATACAAAACCTCAGCTATTTTATGTGAAACCTGTGTTAATTCCTCTGAAAGCCGTTTAATTTCGGATGTATCTTCACCCTCCATAGCCTTTTTAAGGTTACCTATGGCGGTATCTATGTCTCCTTTTGTGCCTGCATCGATTTTATCTCCAGCCTCTTTAAGAGATTTTTCAGTCGAGTAGATAAGGGCATCAGCAGCATTTCGAGCATCAACAAGCTCCCTCTTCTTTTTATCCTCTTCACCGTGAAGCTCAGCATCCTTGACTAACTTCTCAATTTCTTCCTCACTAAGACCACTTGAAGCGGTTATCTTGATGGACTGTTCCTTTCCGGTTCCCATATCTTTTGCAGATACATTAACAATCCCATTTGCATCAATATCAAAGGTTACTTCTATCTGCGGAATACCTCTTGGCGCTGATGGAATTCCAACGAGTTCAAAGCGACCAAGGGTTTTATTATAGGTAGCCATTTCCCTCTCACCTTGAAGGACATGGATAGAAACAGCAGGCTGGTTATCTGCAGCAGTTGAAAATATCTGGCTTTTTTTAGTAGGTATCGTAGTGTTTTTTTCAATGAGTTTAGTGAAAACAGCACCAAGGGTCTCAATTCCCAGGGAAAGGGGAGTAACATCAAGCAAAAGAACATCCTTTACATCTCCCTTTAACACGCCTCCCTGTATAGCTGCACCCACTGCAACAACCTCATCAGGGTTAACACCTTTATGCGGATCTTTACCAAAGATTTCCTTTACCTTCTCCTGAACCATAGGCATTCTCGTCATCCCGCCAACCAGAATAACCTCATTAATTTCACCAGTCTTCAAACCAGAATCCCTTAAGGCAAATTTGCAGGGCTCGACTGTTTTATCAACCAAATCCCCTACAAGAGACTCGAGCTTTGCCCTGGTGAGTTTAATATTTAGATGTTTCGGCCCGCTGGCATCAGCAGTAATAAAGGGAAGATTAACATCTGTCTCCATTGCGGTGGAGAGTTCCATCTTTGCCTTCTCAGCCGCCTCTTTCAGACGTTGCAATGCCATTTTGTCATCCCTAAGATCAATCCCTTGATCCTTCTTAAACTCATCAGCAAGGTAACCCATAACTCTTTGATCAAAGTCCTCACCCCCTAAATGAGTGTCTCCGTTTGTGGATTTAACCTCAAATACCCCATCACCTATCTCTAAGATAGAAATATCAAAGGTTCCACCCCCAAGATCAAACACAGCAATCTTTTCGTCCTTCTTTTTATCCAGACCATAGGAAAGCGCCGCAGCTGTGGGTTCATTAATGATCCGTTGAACATTCAATCCCGCTATCTTTCCAGCATCCTTTGTTGCCTGCCTCTGGCTATCATTAAAATAGGCCGGAACGGTAATGACAGCATCCGTTACCTTTTCACCAAGATATTCTTCAGCAGTCTGCTTCATTTTCTGCAATATCATTGACGAAATTTCCGCTGCAGTATGATCCTCTCCTCTTACGGTTATCTGAGCATCAGCATTCTTTGCCTTGGTAATCTTGTAAGGGGATATCGTAACATCTTTTTGAGCCTCAGGTGAATCAAATTTTCTTCCAATTAGTCTTTTAACCGCATAGACGGTGTTCTCCGGATTGGTAATTGCCTGTCTTCTTGCAGTCTGACCTACGAGACGTTCTCCACTATCAGTAAATGCCACAACAGAAGGTGTGGTCCGATTTCCTTCAACATTGGCAATTACCTTTGGGTCACCTCCCTCCATGAGAGCTACACAGGAATTTGTGGTTCCCAAATCGATTCCGATTATTTTACCCATTATCTCCTCCTTAACAAATATTATTATCTGAAAAAACTGCCTAAAGTATCTAAATTCATGAATGAACGTAACTATTCAGCCACTAAGGCACAACGGCACAAAGATTTGAGAATTATTCTTTTCACATAAAGGGATAAACCCCATATCTATCCTTTGTGTCTTGGTGTCTTGGTGGCTACCTGAGTAGTTATGAATGAACTAATGTTAACAGAATTTATTTCCTTAATTTTATGAGCTTTTAACTTCACTTTTACTGTTTCCTTTTGAGATCACAACCATTGATGGCCTAACCAAACGCTCATTGAGCAGGTAGCCCTTTTGCAACTCCATTATGATATGCCCTTGAGCAACCGTATCATCTATTTGTTGTGAAATTGCCTCATGAAAATTGGGGTCAAATGATTTTCCTACTGCCTCAACCTCTTTAAGGCCCGATTTTTCTAACGTTTTCATGAGACCATCCAATGTCATTTCAAGACCCTTAACTAATCCTGATTCGTTAGTATCATTGTTCGCGTGAGATATCGCCTTTTCGAGACTGTCAATAGCTGGTAAAATCTCTTTAATGAGAGACTCATTTGCGAATTTTGCTAAATCTTCTCTTTCTTTTTTCCCTCTTTTTTTAATATTTTCCATTTCTGCATAGGTTCGCATATAAAGCTCATAATTTTCCTGTGCCTTTATCTCGATTCCTTCTACCTTTTTCACAAGTTCCCGTTTTGTCATTTCCTCTGTCTTCTTCACCTTCTTTTCTTTACTCTTCTCGCGGGAGTTATCATCGTGTTCTGTAAGGTTTTCTGTTTCTTTTCCCTCTTCTTTATCCATCTCTTTGTAGGCCTTTAGCTTCTCATCTTCTTTGTTTATTTTAATCTCTACTTCACTCATATGCGACTTCTTATTATTGATTACTAATAAAGTGTATTATTGAAAAATATTAAGCATCAACAGAGGTGTTGTCAAGGGAAGTGATAAAAGAAGTGGAGTGAAAAAAAACATGCCCTCATATAGCTAATAGGGCTTACAGGCCTTTCCCTGTTAATCTCTCGAGGGCCTCAAGATATTTGTCTCTTGTAATCTGAATTATTTCTTCTGGTAATTTTGGTGGAGGTGGCTTTTTTTGCCAATCAAGGCTGTTAAGGTAATTCCTCAAAAACTGTTTATCAAAACTCTTTTGAGCCCTTCCTGGCATATAGCCATCCATGGGCCAGAATCTGGATGAATCAGGGGTTAATATTTCATCAATCAACATAAAAGCATCTTCTACCAATCCAAACTCGAATTTGGTATCAGCTATGATGATGCCATTCTTAGAAGCCAAATCGCTTCCGTATTGGTATATTTTTAAACTAATACTTTTCATCTGTCTGGCTATATCTTCTCCGACAACATGCACAGCATCCTCATAGGAAATGTTTTCATCATGTAACCCTGCCTCAGCTTTTGTAGATGGTGTGAAAATCGCTTCTGGCAATATGTCTGACTCTTTTAGTTTCTCAGGAAGAGAGACTCCTGAGATACTCCCCCGATCCTGATACTCAAGCCAACCGGAACCTGAAACATACCCCCTTACAATGCATTCTACTGGAAAAGGTTTTGCTTTATGGACTAGCATACTCCTACCGAAAAGATAGTCTTTATAAGGCCTGCACGATTCAGGATATTCATCTGGATTAGCAGTGATGAGATGATTGTCAACAATGGAAGAGGTTTTTTCAAACCAAAAGAGGGATATCTTTGTTAAGATCTTTCCCTTATCTGGAATTGGGTCATCCATAACTACATCAAAAGCCGACATCCGATCAGTAGCAACTATAAGCAAGGCATCTCCCACCTCATAGATATCCCTGACCTTCCCTCTGTTAATCAATTTTAAATTGGGAAAATGCGTTTCCCTGACCACTTGTTCTGACATA
>CAZBBQ010000098.1:0-5891 GCA_964489745.1 uncultured Desulfobacteraceae bacterium | reverse complement strand
GTCCCGATAGATCGGGATTGTCAGTTGCAAAGACGACGGACGACGGGCAACGGACCCGCCCGCCTCGCCTGAGCGAGAGCGATGGCGGGCAGGCAACGGACAGAAACATGGCAGATACAGTACTTATAGTAGATGATGAGCCAAGCATAATTCAATCACTACACGGTATTCTTACTGATGAAGGGTTTGAGGTATTGACTGCAGATGGAGGTTTGAAGGCGCTGGATATAATAAAGGAGACCATTCCGGATATTATATTGTTGGATATCTGGATGCCAGATATTGACGGCATAGATACGCTGGAGAGGATTAGGGAATTGTATCCAAGCGTGCAAGTAATTATGATCTCAGGACACGGCACTATCGAAACCGCAGTTAAGGCGACAAAATTGGGCGCCTATGATTTTATTGAAAAACCTCTCTCGCTGGAGAAGATCCTTTTATCAGTAAATAATGCATTGAAATACAATAAGCTGGAAACAGAACTTGATCTTTTCAAGGAGAGAGACAGACAAAGGTATCACATAGCCGGACATAGTCAGGCCATCACTGAATTAAAGGAGCAAATAGAAATTGTCGCTCCAACTGATGCATGGGTGCTTATTGTTGGAGAAAATGGGACTGGCAAGGAATTAGTGTCTCATACAATTCACAGATTAAGCAAAAGGAAAGACAAACCTTTAGTTGAGGTTAATTGTGCTGCTATACCAGAAGATTTGATAGAGTCAGAACTTTTTGGACATGAGAAGGGCTCTTTCACCGGGGCTACCACTATGAAGAGGGGGAAATTTGATCAGGCTAACAATGGAATGTTATTTTTAGACGAGATTGGTGATATGAGCCTAAAGGCCCAGTCAAAGGTTCTGCGAATTTTACAAGAGCAGCGATTTGAGCGTGTAGGTGGAAATAGAACAATTAAGGTTGATGTCCGGGTTATCGCTGCAACCAACAAGAATTTGGAAGAAGAGATTGCGAAGGGAACATTCAGGGAAGACCTCTACTTTCGCCTCAATGTTATACCTATCACAGTTCCTCCATTGAGGGAGCGAGTTGATGATATACAAGAACTTGTAAATGAATTTTTGGATGAGTTTTCTATTACTACAAAAAAGGAACGCAAGTTTCTAAGCCCTGAAGCCCTGGAATTGCTAAAAAAATATACCTGGCCAGGTAATATCAGGGAGCTTAAAAATCTCGTAGAACGGATGGCTATTATGTATCCTGGCAAGGTAATCGATGCAAAAGACATACCCCTTTCCTTTAACACATCCAGAATTGAAGAGAGTAAGCTGGATTTCTTTTTTTCTTTTGATAGTTTTAAGGAGGCCAGAGAGATGTTTGAAAAAGACTTTATTACTCATAAATTAGCACAATTTGGGGGGAATATTTCTAAGACAGCCGAAGCAATAGGAGTGGAGAGAAGCAATCTCCATAAAAAGCTAAAGACCTATGGGCTTTAGTGTTTGTTGAGTTTGTTGAGTTATTTGTTATAGGTTAGTTAAGTCATTACGTCAAGACTCACTCAACCAATTTCACTATCTCATTTATCTTTTCCCAGAGTTCTTGTTTTCCCTGGCCTGTTTTAGCGGAAAAAGCGATGGGCGAATCAAATCCTTCCTGTATGAGTTCTTTTGAAATCAGATCAAATTCTCTGCGGGCCTCGCTTTTTGATAATTTATCTACCTTGGTAAATACAATAATTGGCTTTATCTGAAACACTTTTAGCCAGTTTAAGAGATCTAAATCTCCTTCACTCAACTTCCGCCTTATATCGATAATGACCACAACAGCCTTTAGGTTGGATCTTTTTTGTAGGTAGGTATCGACAAGTTTTTTCCAATCCCGTCTAACATTTAATGGAACGCCTGCATATCCATAACCAGGAAGGTCTGTGAGATGTAGATTTTTTCCAACTGAAAAAAAATTGATAGATCTCGTCCTGCCTGGTTTCGAACTTGTTCGAGCGAGCTTTCGAGAATTTACGAGTCTATTTATAAGGGAGGATTTTCCTACATTCGATTTGCCTGCAAAGGCAATTTCAGGCCTATCTGAAGAAGGAAATTGTTCAGCGAGGACGGCGCTCTTTAGAAAGGAGATTTGCATTTATCTATTATTTAAAAACTGCTCTATCCTTAGGAGCGCTTCGTTGATATTTTCAAGGGAGTTTGCATAGGAAAACCTGAGATATCCTTCAGTATTACTTCCAAAATCGATTCCTGGCGCAACACCCACTCCTGCTTTCTCGAGTATCTCAAACGCTAGCTCGTAGGAATTATTGGACAGATGTTTTGCATTAGCAAGGACATAAAATGCTCCAACAGGATCGATACTGATTCCAAAACCGATTTCTCTGAGCCTTTTGACTATATAATGTCTCCTTTGGTCGAATATGGTTCTCATCCTTTCAACATCTTCCTCTGCTTCACTGAGAGCTGCAAGACCGGCCCATTGGGAGACACTGCTTGCTGAGATAAAAAAGTTTTGTTGCATTTTTTGCATAGGCCTTACAAAGTCTTTTGGTGCAATCACATATCCGAGCCTCCAACCTGTCATGGCATAGAGTTTGGAGAAGCCATTCAAAACAAATGCCTTATCTGTATACTCTAAAATCGTGTGCTCTTGACCTTCATACACCAGGCCATGATATATCTCATCAGAGATGATATAGGTCCCAAGATCAGCGATACGTTTCATTCTATCAGCTGAAAGGAGATTTCCGACAGGATTTGAGGGAGAGTTTATGAGGATTCCCTTAGTGTGGGAATTTATCTTTTTCGCAGCTTCTTCTGGACGGAATTGAAATCCATCATCCTCTTTCGTGTTTGCAAAGACGCAATTTCCACCAACATAGTTGATAATATTCGGGTAGCATGGATAACACGGATTAGAAGCGATAATTGCGTCTCCCTGTTCCAAGAGAGTCGAAAAGATCAATAACAGTGCCGGCGATGTACCAGATGTTATAATGATCTGCCCAGGATCGACATTAACAGCATACTTTTCCTTGTAATGTCGACATATGGCATCTCTCAACTCAGGTATTCCTTGAGAGTGGGTATAGTGAGTTTTCCCTTCCCTGATGGCCTTGATTCCGGCTTCTTTTATGCATTGTGGGGTATCAAAATCTGGCTCACCTATCTCAAGATGAATGATATCTTGACCCTGCCTTTCAAGGACACTTGCCCTCTCCAATACATCCATAACGATGAAGGAGCGAAAATCTATAGCCCTGGATGCAATTTTCATACGCTTATTTTATCGTTTCTAACAGATGTTTTGCCTTAGGAGCGAAGGTATTGGTTTTGTCTAATCGTATGGATTCTTCAAATTTTTCAATAGCAAGAGATGGTTTGTTACGTTTTAGGTAGAGCTTGCCAAGATAGAAATGGGATCGAGGATCTTTGGGCGCATATTGTATCGATTCTTTATAGGCGCCTACGGCCTTATCCCATTCATTCATAGCTTCATAGGTAATTCCAAGATTATGAAAGGCCATGCTGAAAGAAGGCTGGTATTTTATGGCCTTTCGGTAGCTTTCTACTGCCTTGTTATACTCACCTTTTTTATAGTATGCCTGACCCAGGTTATTCTGAGCAAAATGGGGTGTAGCATAAAGGGTATTTTCAAGGGCCTTTTCAAAGTATATTATAGCGAGATCCCACTTAGAAAGAATTAAATATGTATTGCCAAGGTCATTATAGGCCTCGGAAAAATTTTGTTTTAGCTCAATCGCCTTTTTAAAATGTGTAATAGCCTTGCTGTGCACATTCATGAACCTGTAGCCAAGGGCAAGATTGTATTGTATTTCTGGATTTTCAGGGTCAAGTTCCTCTGCCTTTAGGAGTTGATTAAGACCAGCTGTAAAATCTCCCTGTGCTAAAAAGGATTTTCCCAGATTTTGGTTTGCCAGGGACTGCCTCTTTATAAGGGTTTTATCCTCGGCACAACCAGTCAAGATAACAGCAAAAGAGATAAAAATTAGTGCAATACTTGTGTTTCTCAGTGGTTTCCACATGGTTAAATCACCTTATTTAAAGGATATTCAATTATACCTTTTGCTCCCTGCCTTATTAGTTGAGGGATAAGCTCTCTCACCTTTTCCTTGTGAATCATTACCTCAACTGATACCCAATTAGATTGAAATAGATTTGCCATAGTTGGCGATGTAATACTGGGAAGTGATGAGATTATATCATCCAACCGTTCCTTTGGTATATTCATCTTTAGTCCTACCATGTTTTCAGCCCTTAAGGCCCCCTTGAGGAGTAAGGCAATATTCTCTATCTTAGTCCGCTTCCATGGATCCTCCCAGGATTTTTTGTTTGCAATAAGTATGGTGTTTGATTGCATCAGTTCGTGGATAATTT
Source organism: uncultured Desulfobacteraceae bacterium (assembly GCA_964489745.1). Lineage (GTDB taxonomy): Bacteria > Desulfobacterota > DSM-4660 > Desulfatiglandales > B25-G16 > B33-G16. Next base: position 1,524 of record CAZBBQ010000098.1, on the reverse strand, counting down.
TTAATCCATGGGCATTGATAGTGCTCCCCGTCTCAGTAACCTCTACAATAGCATCTGCCAGACCTGCTGCAACCTTGGCCTCTGTTGTTCCCCATGAGAATTCAATCTTAACATCGATCCCTTTTTGGGCAAAGTATTTTCTGGTAAAGTTAACCAGTTCTGTTGCTATCACTTTACCATTAAGGTCAGACAATTCTTTGATATCGGAGTCAGCAGACACTGCTAGAACCCATCTGGCAGGATTTTGGCTCAACTTGGAATAGATTAAATCAGCAACAATGACGACATCTGATTCATTTTCTTCTTTCCAGTCTCTCCCGGTAAGTCCTACATCTAAAGTTCCGCTTTCTACATGGACTGGCATTTCCTGAGCCCTCAGAATTGAGCATGCAAGAGCCGTATCATTTATTTCAGGAAAGTAATTTCGATCAGTGATAGAAATATTCCACCCTGATTTGTGGAATAGTTTGATTGTGGCATTCTGTAGGCTCCCCTTTGGGATTCCAAGCTTAAGCAAATTCATTTTTATATACCTTTTCTGGATCAAATATTTTTTTTCCTATGATAGTCTCTTCTCCGTTATTGTCAACTTTGTTATGGAAGCAGCTCTCATATCCAAGATGGCAGGCGGCTCCCCCCCTCTGCTCTATCTTAAGGAGGACAGTATCATAGTCACAGTCCACCATGATTTCTTTCACTATCTGGATATTTCCCGAGGTTTCCCCCTTATGCCAGATTTCTCCACGTGAGCGACTCCAGTAATGGGCCTCTCCAGTCTGGAGCGTGAGTTTCCATGCATGACTATTCATATAGGCCAGCATTAAAACCTTTCCAGATTTAAAATCTTGTGCAATAGCTGGCAAAATTCCATCACCTTTTTTAAAATTTAATTCGACCATATTCTCGCTTTCTACTTTTCATTCATTAATTGTGTTTTGAAATTTAATCTCTTTTCGGGTCTAATTCCCCGCAGCTTGCTGCGAAAAAAGTACCGATTAAAGGTTGTTGATACCTCGCTGCTCGCGGCGGGGTAGTTCATTTTTCAATGTTTTGTTTTTTTATATACAAAAGATCTTTGATATTGTCTATACTACATTTTAAATAATTCATTTTAAATAGTTTTTAACAGGATATTGAAAGGGCGAATTTAGCAAATGGCCCCGAGGTTCCCCACATGGTTATACATGAAAGAAACTGTACGCTGAGCATGGGGATGTCTTTTTTTACATCATGCCCTCTAACAGGGGGCCTCAGCGTGTCCCGTAAATCGGGGCAAGCGCGCAACCGGGATTTGACTATTATACAACATGGCGGTCGGTGCCCCGATTTATCGGGGCCTACCGGCTTGTCTTTGTGAGGGCATGGTTAAAAAAAGACATCCCCATGCTCTTTTCAACCTTTAGTTTCTTAGGAAGAACGTGACTTTAATTTCCCACCTTACACGGGATAGGAATTCAGGGAGGCATAAGTATGTCAGAACAAGTGGTCAGGGAAACGCATTTTCCCAATTTAAAATTGATTAAC
>CAZBBQ010000097.1:0-5894 GCA_964489745.1 uncultured Desulfobacteraceae bacterium | reverse complement strand
CAACTCCTCATGGATGAGGTGGGCCTCAGGGATACGGTTGATCCCTTAGCAGGTTCATATTTCATCGAGACCCTTACCAAACAGATGGAGGAGAAGATTGTTGAGGAGATGATCACGATAGATACAATAGGGGGAATGGTGAAGGCAGTTTCTTCAGGATATATCCAGAAAGAAGTGGCCAGGCAGGCCTATGAATTTGAAAAAGGTGTTCAGAGCGGAGAGTTAATAAAGATAGGTGTTAACAAATACACTGGAGGAGAAGAGGGAGAGGTTGAGCTTCACGAGTACAGCGATGAATCAGCAATAGAACAGATAAAAAATCTCAAAGAATTGAAAAAAATGAGAAACAGTAAGGATGTTACTCGAACGCTCAAGGCCTTACAGAAGGCAACAAAGGATAAAGAAAATGTTATGCCATATCTCGTGGATTGCTGTAAGGCATATGCCACAGTTGGGGAGATGACTAACGTCTTTAGAGATATTTTTGGAGAATTTGTTGAGCCATCGATATTCTAATATGAAACGAAAGGAGGTGAAGCTATATACACTCTAAGGAAAGATTTACTACACCCTTAACCAAATTTGAGGAGGTATACAACATGAAAAAGAATATTTTTTTGAGACTTGTTGGGCTCGCAGTCATAGCATTATTTATTGGCAGCCTGCTTCCGGTATCTTCCATGGCTGCCCCTATAACGTTAAATTATGCTAATTTTCCACCAGCTCCTACCTTTCCGTGTGTTCAAATGGAGCGGTGGAAAAAAGAGGTTGAGAAAAGAACCGGCGGAAGAGTTGCGATTAAAACCTTCCCTGGTGGCACATTGCTTGGAGCAAAAAATATGATGGATGGGGTTATTGCAGGGCAGGCAGATATTGGTTGTTTGTGCATGGCCTATCAGCCAGGTAGATTTTTAGTGACAAATGCCATTGCATTACCTGTCGGCTTTCCAAATGCAACAGTTGCCAGCCTCGCTCTTTGGGATCTTTACAAAAAATACAAACCCAAGGCATTTGCAAAGGTAAAGGCCCTTACAATGTTTACCTGTGCGCCCGCAAACATCTATGCCAAAACCCCGGTACGAAATTTGGAAGACCTTAAAGGGCTGGAATTGAGGGCCTCCGGAGGCGTTGCCCAGGCTTTGAAGGCATTAGGCGCCACCCCTGTCGGGATGCCCCAGTCGGAAACCCCTGAGGCCCTTCAAAAGGGCGTCGTGAAAGGTGCGGCATCATCCCTTGAGACCCTGATGGATTTCAAATATGCAGAAATTTGTAAGTATGTAACGATATTTAATGGCCCGGTATATCCCTTTGCCGTTGTAATGAACATGGACAAATGGAACTCATTACCAAAAGATGTGCAAGATGTTATGAATAGCATGGGAGTAGAACAGGCCTTCTGGACAGGTAACTACATGGATAAGCATGTAAATAAATCCATTGAATGGTCAAAGAAAAATCATAACATCGAGATTACGAAATTAACCAAAAAAGAGCTTGCTAACTGGAATAGACTGCTCAGACCCCTCAAGGATAAATGGATTACACAGGCCAAGGCGAAGGGATTACCAGCCAGAGCTATTTTACGAGATATACGAGTAGCGAAAGAATATCATACTCAATTCTAATCACCTGCCTTAGTGAATAGTCAAATGGTTGGGTGGTTGGGTGCGAGCACCTGCTCAACTACTCAGCCAACTTCCCTCATTGAGCGGAGAACAGACATGGAACTTCTGGATAAGATAAGCCGTGTTTTAAATGAAATAGTTATTTGGATAGCAGGATCTTTCCTGGTGGTAATGATCCTTTTGACGTGCGCAAATATATTCCTGCGCCTCGTCTGGATGCCGGTGAAAGGCACGTTTGAACTCATGGGATTTTTTGGAGCCATCGTTACTGCCCTTGCCCTTGGGTATACACAAATTAAACGGGGGCATATAGGAATTGATATAGTGGTACATCAATTCTCAGCAAAGACCCAGAGAATCCTTAACGGTACAAATTATCTTATTTGTATGATCTTCTTTGCTCTTGCGGGATGGCAAATTACTAAATGGGCCACAACCCTCTGGAAAACAGGGGAAGTCACAGAAACATTGAGAATTATTTTCTATCCTTTTACCTATGGGGTTGCTTGTGGTTGCATACTTCTTTCTTTTGTATTGCTCGTTGATTTTTTAAAAATGCTTATCCAAGGAAAAAGGGCCTTATAAATGAACTTAGTGCTCGTTGGAATAATTGGAATAGTTGTCCTTCTCCTTGTTTTATTCTTTTTGGGGATGCCTGTTGGGTTTGCCATGGCCGTGGTGGGATTCTGTGGTTTTTGCTATGTGATCTCCTTCAAGGCAGGCCTCAATATGATAGGCACTGACCTGTGGTTTACCTTCTCTAAATACGGTCTCACTGTAATCCCACTTTTCGTCTTTATGGGCTACCTTGCATTCAACGCAGGTATAGCAGAAAGGCTCTATAATGCTGCCTACAAGTGGGTCGGTCATTGGCCCGGGGGGTTGGCAATCGCCACAATTGGCGCCGACGAGCTTTTTGCCGCTATCTGTGGTTCTAACACAGCTACAGCGGCAACAATGGGTGCAGTAGCTCTGCCACAGATGGAAAAATATAATTATGACACGAGATTGAGCAGCGGCACCGTAGTCACTGGCGGCACCTTGGGTACGGTTATGCCTCCCAGTGTGGTCATCATTGTCATCGGCTTGCAAACAGAGCAATCCATAGCAAAACTTTTCCTTGGTGGCATTTTGCCCGCCCTCCTGCTCGGAATTCTGTTCGTGCTTACCATCCTTATTCTCTGTCATCTCAATCCCGATTTTGGCCCACCCGGACCAAAGACAACCTTTCAGGAAAAGCTAAAATCTCTTCCCGGGGTCATTGAAGCGATAGCTATATTCATATTAGTAATGGGTGGTTTGTTTATTGGTTTATTCACTCCTACCGAAGCCGGTGCAGTCGGCGTCTTTTGTACCTTTATCGTTGCCATTGCAACTCGTAAGTTAACCTGGAGCGGCCTTGTCAATTCTATTGTGGAAACGCTGAAGATATCATGCATGGTGTTTGTTCTCGTCACCGGGGCTATCATTTTTGGCCGTTTTCTGGCGGTAACAAGAATTCCTTTTTTAGTAGCAGATTTTGCTGCTTCACTTCCAGTGTCACCTTACGTAATTCTTGCATTCGTGCTAATGATCTACCTGATCGGTGGCTGTATTATGGATGCCCTGGGGTTTCTGGTACTCACTATTCCTATCTTCTTCCCGTTGGGAATTGCCCTTGGATTTGATCCAGTATGGTATTCTATAATTCTCACTATGGTGACAACACTGGGAGCAATTACTCCCCCTGTGGGCGTCAATATATACGTAGTAAAGGCATTGGCTCCGGAAATAGCCCTTGGCAGGATTTTTAAAAGCGTAAGCTATTTTTTAATGGCCTGCGTTATCTCTATAATTATTTTAATAATTTTCCCTCAAATTGTTCTATTTATACCAGAAATGCTGCATTAATTTTATGAGCTATGGAGAAAGGGGTAGAGTCCGTTGATAGTTGTTGGTTGTTTAAAAGATAACATGCAAGCAATCCCTGTTTAGAGTAGAAAATAATGTAGGAATCTGGCATCTCGCCTAAGTGCTTAAAAATATTGTCATAACTGACCACTGACAATCCCGATTTATCGGGACTGACATTACCGAGAAAGGAAAGAGGTGAAAAAACCATGATGGCAAAGAGCTTTATGCCAACCATTACAACAGAGGAAGAGTTAAAGGATCTCCAGTTGAAAGGCTTACGGTGGTCAGTAAACCATGCCTATCAAGGCTCCGATTTTTACAGAAAACAATTTGATGAAGCAAAAGTAAAACCTGATGACATTCGCTCCTTAGATGATATTAAAAGATTGCCTTTTACCACGGCCAAGGACTTGCAGGAAGGTTATCCCTTTCCATTGAGGGCAGTCCCCTTTAAAGATATTGTCCGTATTCATGCCTCATCTGGCACAACTGGCAAAAGAAAGGTGTTGTGCTATACACAAAAAGATATTGATGACTGGGGGGATTTCTTTGCCAGGTGTTATGAGATGGCCTCTTTAAACACCGAAGATCGGGTTCAAATTGCAGTCGGATACGGGGTTTGGACAGCCGGTGTCGGTTTTCAACTGGGTTGCGAGCGATTTGGAGCTATGTCCATTCCTGCCGGTCCAGGCAATATTGATATGCAATGCACCTTTTTAGTTGATTTTCAATCAACTGTTCTTTGCTGTACCGCTTCTATGGGTCTTCTTATGGCAGAGGAGGTAGAAAAAAGAAACATAAAGGATAAAATAAACCTAAAAAAGGTTATCTTTGGCTCGGAACGCTCAAGTGAGGCTATGCGAAAAAAGATCAAAGAGCTTCTTGGCGTGGAGCATATTTTTGATATCCCGGGTATGACAGAATTATACGGGCCAGGCACAGGTCTCGATTGTGTGTATCATGAAGGAATTCATTACTGGGCAGACTATTACATCCTTGAGATACTCGACCCCGATACCTTGGAAAAGGTCGAGGACGGAGAAATAGGGGAGATGGTAATCACCACCCTCAGAAAGGAAGGCGCTCCTTTAATCAGGTACAGAACACGGGATCTCACACGAATAATCCCAAAAAGATGTTCCTGTGGATCAATTCTTCCCATGCACGACTCCCTTTTAGGTAGATCCGATGATATGTTCATTATCAGGGGGGTGAATATCTATCCCGGCCAGATAGATACTATCCTGTCTCAGATTCCAGAGGCAGGAAGTGAATATCAGATTATCTTGGAGAGAAAAGAAGATGGAAAGGATTACATGTCTTTAAAGGCAGAGAGGCCTCAAGGGGAGGACCCATTAAAGGATGAAAGATTGAAGAAAAAAATAGAAGCTGAGATTAAAAAACAGATCCTGGTAAGTGGTGCCGTTACAATAGTTGATTATGGAAATCTGCCAAGATCTGAGAGAAAGAGTAAGCGGGTTTTTGATAATCGAGACTTGAGTTAGTAGTGGCAATATCTACTTTCTGTTTCTCGCTCAAGCCTTATTATACAGATAATGCATACATTTTCTCCCCTTGCTACAGTATATCATTTGCATCTTGACAAGTAATTTGTATACAGTATACGAATTATTAAAAAACATTTGTAATCTACAAATATTTTCCCTCCTAAAGATTTAAAAGTGTTGATAAACAAAAAAATTAAACAAAGGAGCCCTGAATGGAAATATTTAAAGATATGACTATCCTTTCGCTTGAACAGGCAACAACCCTCCCATACCTCACCTACAGACTTGCCCAGGATGGAATGAACGTTATTAGAGTAGAGCATCCTATATATGGTGATCCTAACAGGATGATCGGGGAAAACTACCTTAAAGAAGAGAGAATGAATGCCTATTATCTCTGTATTAATGCAGGGAAAAGGGCGATCACCCTTAATTTAGCAGAAGAAAAGGGCAAGGGTCTCTTAAAAGAACTGATCACAAAACTAAAGGTGGATATCTTTGCCACCAACCAACTTCCAAGGAATTATGCGAAGCTGGGTGTAGACTATGAGACGTTAAAGGGAATAAAAGCAGATATCATCTGGTTAGGCATGACCGGTTTCGGGCCAGACAGTAACGAGGCTGCATATGAGCCAATTCTCGAGGCAAGGTCTGGCTTGATGGATCTCACTGGTGAGGCAGTCGGTAATCCACAATCACTTGGTATACCCTTGGCTGATATGGGAACAAGTGAGCATGCCTATGGGCTTTTAATGAAGGCTCTCTTAAAAAAAGAAAAAACAGGGCAAGGCTCCAGGATAGATATATCGATGCTTGAATCAGCAACATCCTGGCTCACAGTCCCAATAACGCTAACAGCTACTTTTAA
>CAZBBQ010000096.1:4616-5912 GCA_964489745.1 uncultured Desulfobacteraceae bacterium | reverse complement strand
AACTTTAGGCACTTTAGGCACTTACAACTTTAGGCACTTACAATGAACCACTTTGTGTATAAAAACGATGATCTTTTTTGTGAGGACATTCCAATTAGAGATATTGTCGAGAAGGTTGGAACGCCTTTCTATTGCTACTCTCATGCGACAATAACCAGGCATTTCAGGGTTTTTCAAGATGCTTTTAAGGACTTAGACCACCTCACTTGTTTTTCTGTGAAATCCAGCTCTAATCTTGCGATACTAAAAATTATCGCCTTACACGGAGGAGGAGCAGATATCGTGTCAGGCGGGGAACTTTTTCGAGCTTTGAAAGCAGGGATTGCGCCTGATAAAATCGTATATTCCGGCGTTGGAAAAACACCAGAAGAAATGAAATTCGCGCTCACATCAAATATTTGTATGTTTAATGTGGAGTCGAAGCAGGAATTGCAGGCCTTAGATACGATAGCTGGTGCTATGGGCCGTAAGGCAACAGTGGCGCTACGCATAAATCCTGAAGTGAAACCACACACACACCCGTATATTGTAACTGGGCATAGTGAAAATAAATTTGGTATATCGCTCGATGATGCCTTACCTACCTACGAATCAGCCAGGCACCTGAAAAACATCGATGTAAAAGGAGTATCATGCCATATAGGAAGCCAACTTACCGATATTGATCCCTTCTTAGATGCCGTAATAAAATTAAAAGACATTTTACAAGAACTAAAAAAAATGGCATTCGATATTCAATTCCTTAACTTGGGAGGCGGTCTTGGAATCACCTATAACGATGAAAAACCACCTCATCCTTTAGAATATGCAATGGCATTAAAAAAGATACTTGGGAACAATGATATTACCCTTATCCTTGAGCCCGGCAGGGTTATTATTGGTAATACTGGAATTCTAATCACACGAGTACTCTATACTAAATCAACAAAAAATAAGCGATTTGTTATTGTAGACGCCGGGATGAATGACTTAATCAGACCTGCCCTTTATAATTCGTTTCATGCAATTCAGCCGGTAAAAATCATACAGTCGGAAATGGTAGTCGCTGATTTAGTGGGTCCTGTGTGTGAAACCGGGGACTTCTTTGCGAAAGATAGGAAAATGCCAGCATTTCAATCTGGAGATTTAATAGCTATAATGAGTGCAGGGGCCTATGGTTTTTCAATGGCCTCAAACTACAATTCTCGCCTCAGGCCTGCAGAGGTAATGGTGAAAGGAAAGCTCTTTTCCATAATTAGATCACAAGAAACATACGATGATCTTATTCATGGAGAGATGATTCCAAAATTTCTTTGA
>CAZBBQ010000096.1:0-4516 GCA_964489745.1 uncultured Desulfobacteraceae bacterium | reverse complement strand
ATTTTGAAATAGGAGAAAAAAATGATAAAGGCTGTTGTTGCCGGCGCTGCTGGAAGGATGGGTGGAAGAATAATCCATATGATTCAACAGAGCCAAGGAATAACCTTAACAGGTTCCTTTGAAAAAGCAGATCACCCTGCAATTGGCCAAGACGTGGGGGAGATTTGTGGTCTCGGTAAGATAGGCATTGACCTTGCAGTTGATATCAGTGACGCAATGAAAGGTGCGGATGTGTTGATTGATTTTACTACACCAGAAAGCACGTTACATAATATCCGGTTTATTGCTGAGACAGGTCAGGCAATGGTGATTGGTACTACGGGTATTACAGGCAAAGATGAAAACGATCTAACACTCCTTGCACAAAAAATACGATGTGTCAGGTCTCCGAATATGAGTGTTGGGGTTAATGTATTATTTAAAGTAGTGAAAGATCTATCTATAATTCTTGGCAAAGATTGTGATATGGAGGTAGTTGAAGCCCATCACAGGCTAAAAAAAGATGCCCCAAGCGGCACAGCAATGCATCTTGCTAAAATCCTGGCTGATTCGACCGAAAGAAACCTCGAGACAAATGCTGTCTATGGAAGAAAAGGGTTTATTGGCGTCAGGACAGCCGAAGAGATTGGTATTCAATCTATACGGGCCGGTGATATAGTCGGTGAGCATACGGTGATGTTTGCCGGAACAGGAGAAAGAATTGAGATTACTCACAGGGCACATACCAGGGATAATTTTGCAAAGGGCGCTGTGCGTGCAGCCCTATGGGTTGTTACACAATCGAATGGTCTTTATGATATGCAAGATGTTTTGGGATTAAGAGAGGGAAAAAATGTTTACACTCGCTGAAAGAATCAAACAGTTACCCCCGTATCTGTTCAAAGAAATTGACCAAAAAAAGAAAGCAATAGCAGCAAAGGGAGTAGATATCATCGACCTTGGTATAGGAGACCCTGATCTCCCTACCCCGCCTCGCATTATAGATGCCATGGTACAGGCGGTACGAAATCCTGCCAATCATCATTACCCCTCCTATTCTGGGATGGAGGCCTTTAAGATCGCCATTTCTGAATGGTACCAAAACAGATTTTCAGTCACACTTGATCCAGAAAGCGAGGTAATTGCCCTGATAGGTGCAAAAGAAGGAATAGCCAATTTTTCCCTGGCATTTCTCAACCCAGGCGATTATGCCCTCATTCCTGCTCCCGGGTATCCAGTGTATAATAGTGGCACCCATTTTGCTGGTGGCAGACCCTATGTGTTGCCCCTGTATAAAGAAAATGATTTCTTGCCAGATCTTGCCTCAATTCCAGATGAAATCGCTCGCAATGCTACAATACTATGGCTCAACTACCCCAACAATCCTACAGCAGCTGTGGCTGACAGGCATTTCTTTGAGGAGGTGATCGCGTTTGCCAATGCCCATGACATCATGGTATGCAATGACCTTACCTATAGTGAAATTGCATTTGACGGATATAAACCTATGAGCTTTCTTGAAGCGAAGGGAGCAAAAGATAGAGGGATAGAATTTCATTCCTTATCAAAAACGTTTAACATGACCGGATGGCGTATCGGGTTTGCCGTTGGAAACAGCGAAGCTATTAAAGGATTAGGCGCAATTAAAAGCAATATCGATTCAGGTATTTTCCAGGCTATTCAGGTAGCTGGCATAGAGGCCCTGAGGGCAGTTGAGGAAAGCAGTGAAGCAATGCAAACCATTTATACCCGAAGGAGAGATAGTATGGTAAACGGGCTGAGGGAGTGCGGTTTCACGGTAAATCCACCCAAAGCCACGTTTTATCTCTGGGTTGCAGTTCCTGATTCTTACACGTCGGTGGGTATTGCTACGAGGCTCTTAGAGGAGGCTGGTGTTGTGGTAACGCCAGGGAATGGATTTGGTGATCCTGGCGAGGGTTATATACGGATAGCATTGACAAAGGACGAGAGTCGCCTTGTAGAGGCAATAGAGAGGATACAAAATATCGGCATATAATTGAAACCAACTATCGCATATATAGGGATAGGATCAAACCTGGGAGATAAATCGTTTCATTGTCGATACTCTATCGACCAGATAGACACATTACCGGGCTGTCATGTGATTGCTCGCTCAACACTATTTAAGACAGAGCCGGAGGGTGTTGTTGGACAGTCCTGGTATGTCAATGGTATTGCTCAAATTGCCGTGACAAAAAGCCCCTTCGAACTATTACAAGGGCTTATGAATATAGAATCTGCGATGGGCAGAGAAAGAAGGAAACGGTGGGAGGCCAGGATAATTGACCTCGACATACTTCTGTTTGGCCAGGAGATGCGAGAATCTCACAATCTGATTATCCCCCATCCATTGATGCACAAAAGAAGGTTTGTATTAGAACCTTTGGCTCAATTGGCGCCTGACCTAATGCATCCTGTGTTTAAAGTAACCATACAAGAGTTGTTACATAAACTACCAGCCCCGCCATACAGCGGGACTGTTGAAATCCTAAAGGAGGAAACATGAAATTTTTTATCGACACAGCAAATATTGCCGAAATTACAAAGGCCAATGAATTGGGCGTGTTAGATGGTGTTACAACAAATCCCACACTGGTAGCAAAAGAGGGAAGAAAATTTGAAGAATTAATGAAAGAAATTTGCCACATAGTAGATGGCCCGGTAAGTGCTGAAGTAGTAAGTATTGATTCAGCGGGCATGATTAAGGAGGCACAACACCTGGCAACGCTTGCCGATAATATCGTGGTTAAAATTCCCATGATAACTGAAGGGATTAAGGCCACGAAGATACTATCAAAAGAAAATATTGCGACGAATGTAACCCTGGTATTTTCACCATTGCAGGCCTTGATTGCAGCCAAGGCAGGTGCGAGCTATGTGAGCCCCTTTATTGGCAGACTGGATGATATAAGTAGCGTTGGCATAGAAATAGTAGAGAATATCATAACCATATACGACAATTATGGATTTGAAACTGAGGTTATTGTGGCAAGCATCCGTAACCCCATCCATGTATTAGATGCGGCCTTGATTGGTGCCCATATTGCCACAATCCCTTTCAAGGTGCTTTCCCAATTAACCGAACATCCTCTTACCAAGATTGGATTAGAAAAATTTTTAGCGGATTGGAAAAAAATGGGGTAGACAAATGTCTTTTCCCAGGTTGTTTTCCTGTGGCACCCTTATTGGCATACTTTTTTTACTTTTTTTTCCTTTTATATCTGCTCACGCAGACATCTATCGATTCAAGGATGATAATGGGGTGTGGCATTTCACCAATATTCGATCAGACAGGCGCTACCGTCTTTATATAAAGACAGGAAGCCTAAAAGGAAAACAATATATTCAAGATTATGACACCATAATTCAAAGGGCAGCACAACAATTTGGTGTGGAGTCCCATCTCATAAAGTCTATTATTATGACAGAATCATCGTTTGATCCCAATGCTATCTCTAAAAGCGGGGCCCAGGGCCTGATGCAACTGATGCCACCCACTGCAAATGATATGGAAGTACATAATCCCTTTGACCCGGAAGAAAATATTTTTGGCGGCACAAAATATCTTAGCTTACTCCTTAAAAAATTTAACCAGAATAAAAAATTAGCGATAGCTGCCTATAATAGTGGTCCTTCAGTTGTGGCTCGTGGTAATTCTGTCCCTCCTATACCTCAGACCAGGCGCTTCGTTGAGAAGGTTATAAAATATTATAATGAATTTAAAAAACAGGGAGAGTGATTCCTTACCCTCATGAAAAAAAGTCAAAACACATTAAATAATCTTCCAAACACTCTGAGCCTTATGAGGCTGACGTTGATCCCAATAATTGTGTTATGTATGTATTTCCCTGGAAGATTGGGAAGTTTTTTGGCTGCTCTCTTTTTTGGGATTGCGGCCATCACAGATATTCTGGATGGTTTCTATGCCCGGAAACATAAAAAAATCACCTCCCTGGGTAAATTTCTTGATCCCTTGGCTGACAAATTACTGATTTCAGTCACCATGATCATGCTCATAACACTGAGTAGAATTCCAGCCTGGGTTGTTATTCTGATCATTGCAAGGGAAATGGCTGTAACAGGCCTGAGAGGTATTGCGGTGATTGAAGGGAAGATTATTGAGGCACATTCGCTTGGAAAATACAAGACAATATTTCAATCAGTGTCACTCGCATGTCTCTGTCTGCACTACCAGTATTTACACATTGATTTTCATGTCGTTGGAATGACCTTTCTGTGGGCGGCCTTACTATTAACGATGTGGTCTGGATGGGTATATCTTAAAATGACAAAAAATATGCTGATCTAAAAACTTGACATTTTTTCCGAGAAGTAGTAGAAAATCTAAAAAAAAGAGCGGGAATAGCTCAGTTGGTAGAGCATCACGTTGCCAACGTGACGGTCGCCGGTTCAAGTCCGGTTTCCCGCTCCAATAAAAGGCGGCATAGCCAAGTGGCTAAGGCAGCGGTCTGCAAAACCGTTTTACACCGGTTCGAATCCGGTTGCCGCCTCCAAT
>CAZBBQ010000095.1:1768-5962 GCA_964489745.1 uncultured Desulfobacteraceae bacterium | reverse complement strand
ACTCAGCTGCCTTCCTTGCAAGAGATCTTGAAACAGAAAAAGTGGGTGATATGAGAAAAGAACTCAATAATGATATATATAAAAGGGAATTATCTGCTCTTATCAAATCCAGTGCTCTTATCAATTCATCACTCCAAACCGCTGATGTCCTTAATTTTGCCATGAAGGCGGCAGAGGAGTTTATGGATGCCGAGGCCAGTTCAGTCTATGAGCTTGATATAGAAAAGAAAGATATTATTGTGAGGCTTGCAAGGGGGGAGAAGGGCGGATTTATTCAGTCCAAGAGATTGAAGATTGGTGAAGGGATTGCTGGCTGGGTTATCCAAAACGGAAAACAAATGATGGTAGAAGATGTGCACAAGGAACCGATATTTAGCGATCGGTTTGACAGGGAAACGGGCTTTACTACTCATTCACTTATATGCATTCCGATTACCATACGAGGAAAGACGACAGGCGCCATCCAGGTCATTAATAAGAAAAATGGTCACCCATTTACCCAGGAGGATAGCGAACTTTTAACAGCGCTTGCCCAGCAGATTGCAGTTGCCCTTGACAATGCAAAGCTTTATCAGAGATTAGAGGAAAATTTCCAATTAACTGCAGAGGAACTTAAAATAACGCAACAAAAACTCATCAGATCGGAACGCTCCGCAGCCATAGCCAATCTTGTGCAGGGAGTTGCCCATGAGGTGAGAAACCCTATTATGTCCATAGGTGGTTTTGCAGCGAGGATGAAGGCTGATTTAGAGAAGGATAATAAATTCCAAAAATATCTCGATATCATCCTTAGTGAGACCACCAGGCTCGAGAAACTCGTTCAGGATGTAAAAGAGATTGCAGAAATGCAGATAGCGTATCTGCAACCAGAAAATATGAATAGTCTTCTGTCGAATGTTTTGAAAGATTTCTCACCGATCCTAGCCAGTGAATCTATCCATGTAGAAACAGATATTGAAGAGAGTTTGCCTATCATTACCCTGGATAAGGCGCAGATATCAAGGGCATTGAAAAATATTTTCCAAAATAGCATAGAAGCTTTGCCTACAGCTGGTACTCTTAAGCTTACAGCACGGGCGGTCAATTCTACTATACGAATTGTTGTTGAGGATTTTGGTATAGGCATAGATGAGGATAAGCTTGGTTCCATACTTGATCCCTTTGTCACTTCCAAGACAACAGGTGCGGGATTGGGTTTGACTATGGTTTATCAGATTGTTATGAATCATCAAGGGGAAATTGACATCAAAAGCAGGGGTGGCAAAGGAACGATAGTAACCATTGATTTGCCACTAAATCTTCAACCTAAGATGGAGGGATAACATATGAAAGGGAATAGGGGACTGTTGCTCTTGATAATTGCCCTTATTGCAGGTGGATTATTTGTATTTTATTATACCTTTTTTGGCAGTAAGAGTAGAAAACAACCAGCCTTTCAGGAGGAAGATAAAATAAGGTCTGAAGAGCTTGCAAAAAGCCCTACAGAGACAGAAGATATACTTATCCAATCGCCAACTCTATCAGAACCCCAGGAAAGACTCGAAGAAGTTGAGAGCAAGGGAATGAAGGTTGAAGATGAATGCCAGAAGATGGAAAAGGACCTTCAGGAATTTTTCACCTATCTTGATGCAAAAGACTATATCAGGGAATTAAGAATAAGGGAAGGTACATTCAACCATTTTTTAAAAATCATTCGTGCCTTATCCTTAAATCCTCCTATCCCAGCAGGAGAAGGTTTGAATTATGATATGATTATCAATAATATCTATCATTTTTATAGGGCCTTGGAGCTAAAAGATTTAACATTTATAAAACTGATTTTAAAGAATGAAGCAGATACTATGGAAATTAATCTTGCATTATTTTACAAATGGCTCATGTCGAATGATGAATGCGGTCAAAAGGAGGGGATTCCCCCAACATTGGACATCTTATATAAGTATGCCGGGTTTTTGGTAAATTCTATCGGAGGAAGAGCATATCTCTTCCGGAGAGAAACAAGATTGAGACTACTTTTATACTATTACAGCCTGTTGATCATACATGAAGCTGATAAAAAAAAGATGAACAATTTTGGGGTCGACATTACTCCCTTTTTGGAGCCATTAGCTGAAGAGATTGAGAATTATCAATTCCTCTATTTCCGGAAGGAATATGCAGGTAGGTTAATTAATCTTAAGGACTATTACGCAAAGAAAAGGAAAGTTTCTTGAGATTTTTCTAATTCATATCAAGATATGAAAGGGTTGATTCCCAGAATTTTATATCATTTTTTAGCCTTCGATAAAATTTGCTATTGGTAATGGCGATACCACCGATTTCTGCTGAGGCCAGGATAAATTCTATATCTTCTTTCTCATACTCCCTTTTTTCTGCTGAGTAGAGCCTTATCTCTCCAATAACATATCCCTTAACAAAAATGGGGATAGATAATATTGATGCAATGCCTTCTTTTATCGCCTCATCTCCGTACTGGATATATTTATTTGTAGCAACATCTTCTATAAAAACTGCCTTTCCTTTTGCTACATCTGGCATACTCTTATCTGCATGCAGAGGTCCTTTTTGAAGATATGTATCGCTCAACCCTCCAGAGGCAGCCATCTCTAACCTACCGGTTGTTTCATTTAACAAATATATACAACATCCCTTAATATGTAAAATCTGAATAGTTTTCTTTACCATAGAACCCAAGACATCTTGTGAGTTCAGATCATAGAGTAGATCTCGAGTGATTTCGTGTAAAATCTTAAAAAATGCAGTAGATTTTTTGGCGTCACAGGTTTCCTTGGTGACGATTTTTATCCCATATTTTTTAATTCTCTCGTGATGGACAGGCTCGAGGCCTCCTTTGTTAAAAAGTCTGGTCAGTTTCTCCTTCTCTTTTTCGTACATTCTGGCATTTATGATAGCCAATCCAGCCATTTCGCCGAGGGCAGATGCAAATTCGATCTCTCCCTCAGTAAATGATCGAGGGGTGGCCGTATAGAGTCTCAGCATTCCAATAACTTTGTTGTAAATCTGAACGGGCACGCTTAAAACAGAGGCAATCCCTTCTTCCGCCTTTTCTTTTCGATACTGAATGCTTGGATCGTTTTGGGCATCAACAGTCAGGACTGGTTTCCCCTCTAGTACCTCTGGTACGCTTTTGTCCGCATCAAGAGGCCCTTTCCTTAGATACTTTTTGCTTAAGAAACGAGAGGCAGCTAATTCTAAATCATTGGTTTTTTCGTTCAAGAGTCTCAGGCTGGCGGCCTTTAATTTCATCGCTGGAACGATTCTTCTCACAATAAGGCGGAGTACTTCTTTTGAATCAAGCACAGAGAGAATAGACCTCGACACCTCATGGAAAACCCGAAAGTATGCAATTTCTTTTCTTACCATTTTTCCTCAAGAGAAGATTGTGAATAGATAAAATATATAGTAAATACTTTGAGGGGTCAAGAAAATAGAGGGGCACATAAATCATCATGATCACAACCAGTTGCTTTAAAGATTCAAAGGATAGGGAACATACAGTAAGCATTGCGAGGAGCGATTTTCCCTGGCCTATGAAAGGATACAGATTTGAGAAATATCCTGATCTGATGCCATCTTTACACCTTCTTAGAGAGTGGAGGGCAGGAAAGATAACGGAAGAGGCATACACGCAGAGATATTATAATGAAACATTGAGTAAGCTCGATCCAAAAAAGGTGTATAATGATTTGGATGGCAAGATATTACTTTGCCATGAGCCCCCTGGAGCATTCTGCCATAGACGATTAGTTGCGACATGGCTTGAGAATTCCCTGAATGTGAAAGTGGCTGAGCTATAACCCTCAATACGATAAACCTGGAAACATTTCCCCAAGATATTATTTGCCTTTTCTCTGTATTCAATGTATCAATTTTTTATGTAGGATTGCTTTAAGATTCAGGCACAAAAGACTTTTTGGGAGCTTTTCAAAGTGCAACAGAGGAAAATTGAGTGATACCACCTATTAAAACGATAGCAGTGATTGGCGCTGGAGCCATGGGTGCCTGCTATGCAAGTAAATTTTATGAGATAGATCCAAATTGCATATCCCTTGTGGCTACAGGGGATCGCTATGACCGACTGAAAGAAAAAGGACTGGTTGTGAATGGAAAGCACTACTTTTTTAATGTTATCAGACCGGAAGAAAAGTCACCACCATCTGATTTTATCATAGT
>CAZBBQ010000095.1:0-1668 GCA_964489745.1 uncultured Desulfobacteraceae bacterium | reverse complement strand
TTTTTAATGTTATCAGACCGGAAGAAAAGTCACCACCATCTGATTTTATCATAGTAGCTGTCAAACATCATCATCTCGAAGAAGCAATGAGGGATATATCGAACAGGATAGGTGAGAACTCCTTAATATTGTCCATTATGAATGGCATTGAAAGTGAAGAACAGATCGCTGCTGTCTATGGGGCAGACAAACTGCTCTATGCTGTTGCAGTCGGCATTGATGCAGTAAGACACGCAAACAGTATCACCTTCTCCCAACAAGGGAAGTTGATTTTCGGAGAGGCGAAAAATCTCCATCTTACTGATCGTGTCTTGAGTGTTCAATCCCTTTTCAATCAAGCTGGGATTGTATACGAAACACCTGAGGACATGATTCGAACCCTTTGGTGGAAATTCATGATCAATGTGGGAGTCAATCAGGCCTCGGCCGCATTAGGTGCACCCTATTCGGTTTTTCAAAATTCTCAAGAGGCCAGGGAGCTCATGGAATCGGCGATGAGGGAAGTCATAACCATTGCTCAAGCAGAGGGAATCCATTTATTTGAAGAAGACATAGAAAATTGGAATTCATTTCTGGCTACCGTGTCTCCACAGGGAAAAACCTCCATGCTTCAAGATGTTGAGGCGAAAAGAAAAACGGAGGTTGAAATGTTTGCAGGAAAGGTGATCGAGCTCGGGAAAAAGCATGGGATCCCAACGCCGATAAATCAGACACTGTATAGAATAATAAAGGTCATAGAGCAAAGTTACGCAAAAACTGACATTAGTAGCCACAATCAAAGGTAACAATTGTGGTGATCTGTCCGATACTCAGGTGAAGCCTTGCGGGGACTCACGTTAAATGAGAAAAATAAATGAAAAAAGAAACTTACAGAGATAGGGTAACGCAAATAATCGAGATTCTCGAAAAGGAATATCCTCATGCCAAAACTGCCCTTACCTTTAAAAACCCGTTAGAGCTTTTGGTATCGACAGTCCTTTCAGCCCAGTGCACCGATGTAAGAGTAAATATGGTAACCAAGGAGCTTTTTAAAAAATACAGGTCTGCACAAGACTATGCTCAGGCGAATCTTGCTGAACTGGAAGAGGATATTCGATCTACTGGATTTTTTCGAAATAAGGCCAAAGCCATCAAGGCCTTCTGCACCACTCTATTAGAGCAATTTAACGGGAAAGTGCCAGACAACCTTAAGGATTTGGTATCTCTCCCTGGAATTGGGAGGAAGACCGCAAATGTTGTCCTTACTGAGGTATATGGAATCCCAGGTATAGTCGTTGACACCCATGTTCTACGGTTGAGTAAACTCATCGGGCTGAGCAACAACAAAGACGCCACAAAGGTAGAATTTGATCTTATGGAGATTGTTCCGAAAGAAAAATGGAGAATCTTTTCGAATCTCCTTATATTACATGGACGGGCTATCTGTGTTGCACGAAGACCACGGCATCAGGAATGTAGTATCATTGATCTCTGTGAAGAGGGAGTCCGGTGGAAAAAACACTCTCTTTAGGTATAGCAATTTTTGTAACATTTTAGCTCTTTGAAATCACCTGGTGAATGAGCATGGGGATTTCTTTTTAGGCAAAATTCACTCAAGCTTACGGATTTCATAGGGAGCACGTGTATGTCTTTTTTTATCTATGCCCTAAACACGGGGCCTCACAGGAT
>CAZBBQ010000094.1:4073-6040 GCA_964489745.1 uncultured Desulfobacteraceae bacterium | reverse complement strand
TCTTTTTCATCATAAGGTGGGGTTACAGATGTGCAGGCATGAAAGCCTATTATGTTGAGATCTACCAGCGATTTTTTAATTGTCCACACAGGATTTGGGTTGTAAATTTTCTTGAGATCTTTGAGGACTTCCCCCATTTCCCAGATTTGATGGAGATAATCTCTCTTTTCCCTGTCTTCCTCTAACATGCCCAGCGATGCCCTGGTTATATTACTCCAGATCCTTGGTGCTATATTTGCCCCTATTGAAAGTACCCCGCTCATGCTTGGATACTCTAAAAACCTATCCTCATCACCATCATAGACCCTAAAATCCGGCCGACGGTTAAGGGCCTTCTGGTAGTTATTAACCCTGGTAAGTGAGCCACGAAAGATTAATGCCTTGATTTTATCTATTTCAGTTAAATTTTTAAGGATGCTTGTCCGTATATTACACCTCTTTAAAGGCCTTTCTAAAAGGTTAATCAGTCCTGGATCGTTATGAAGTACAAAAGGATATTTTGTCTTCAAGGTAAGATCCTGGTAATGGTCATACAGGCCCCTGTTGCTATGATAATAAAGTGGTGAGTCAAGCCAGAAAACTCCTCCCTTATAATTAGATGATTTTAGAAGATCTTCAAGGAGAGTAAGCGTCTTTTTAGTATTCTCTGCTGAATCTTCACTTATCCAAAAAAAGATCGGTATTCTTCCCTGAATAAAAGCAGTAGCCTTTTTTAGCAAGTCTGTTTTAAGCGTTAAGCTAAGGCCACTGCCCTCACCCATCTTGGGACTGGCAAGAAGTACTGCATCGGCATGAGGCAAAACCTTTTGTAAAAGTGAACTAAGACCGTCATTGTCAATATCTCCTTTATCATCAAGGGGCGTAACGAGATCAACTATCAATCCTTTTGGTGCTTTACTGGATTCCATTTAATCTGAATTCCTTTCCCCCTAAGAGCTCATGTAAATGGACAATGCCCTTAACTCTTTTTAATTTATCTACAATGGGTAGTACAGTAACAGCATTGTGTTCCATTAAGGTTACTGCTTCAGATACATTTTTTTCCTCATCAATCATCTTTGGAGATTTTGACATTATCTTCGCAACCTTTAATCCCATTATGTCTTTCCAATGTAAAAGGGCCCGTCTGATATCACCATCTGTGACAATACCGAGTAAAACAAGGCTATTATCTACAACCAGAGATGCGCCTAATTTTTTCTTGTCGATTTCAACGATAGTTTCCCTCACTGTTTGGTCTATAGCAACGAAAGGTATCCGGTCTCCTGTCAACATAACCTCTTTAATCTTGATTGAAAGCCTATCCCCCAAACTGCCACCCGGGTGAAACCTTTTAAAGTCTTTTCTGTTGAAATGCTTTTGGTTTATAAGAACAACAGCCAACGCATCACCCATGGCCAGGGCAGCAGTTGTGCTGGTTGTAGGTGCCAAACCCAAGGGACATGCCTCTCTTTCTACCCCTACATTTATAAATAGATGACTTTCTTTTGCTAACGGCGATTCCGGATCTCCACAAAAAGCAATAAGTTTTACGCCAAGATTTTTTAGTATCGGTAAAATATTTACTAACTCCTTTGTATAGCCACTGTTAGAGATAGCTATAACAATATCATCAGGTGTAACCATACCCAGATCACCATGAACTGCCTCCACTGGGTGTAGAAAGAGTGAAGGGGTACCAGTACTGTTAAGAGTCGCCATGATCTTTCTGCCAACTAAACCTGATTTACCAATGCCTGTAAAAATTACCCTTCCTTTGCTATTTAGAATCATCTCTACAGCTTGTTCAAACTCAGGCCCTATCCTCTCAATTAAATCGAGGACCCCTTGGGCCTCAATCTGCAGTACCTCTCTTGCTTGTTGAATCAATCTCGAAGCTTTCTTCATTCTTGTTTTACCTTAAAGGGTATCAATTTTTACCACATCTTTGGAACTACCCATTTTATCAGGTTCAATGTTTCCCGATA
>CAZBBQ010000094.1:0-3973 GCA_964489745.1 uncultured Desulfobacteraceae bacterium | reverse complement strand
TCCCGATATGATCGGGACGGGCAGGCGTGAACCTCGGAACTTTAAACCTGAGTAGTTGCATATCTTTTATCTTGCTATCTACGTATCATTTTTCAATTTACTTCTCAAACGGTAATTTAAGTTATATGATCGTAAAATAGACATGATATTCCTACGCCTTTCTATATATATGGGTGCAATGATTACTATCATTCCTGCATATTGTGCAAAGGAATTATAGAAAGCTTTGAATGTAGTCAGCAAAGAGGATAGTATTAAATAATAAACTTGGCAAGGATTTAAAATCCTACAAGATTCCAATATCCTACCATATCCCTACTATCCCAAATTGGCTTTACAAGAAAGAGATAATTATGGTAAGAAATATTTTATTATTAAGGTGGTTAGGTTTACGCCCGTTCTCCCCGATTATATCGGGACAGGCAGGTGTGATCTTGAATGGTTACGAAAAGGCATATAGAATCATCTAAAAAAAGAATACCTGTAGAGGAGTAATACATGTCTGGACATTCAAAATGGGCCTCCATAAAACATAAAAAGGGAGCAGTTGATGCTAAGAGGGGAAAGGTTTTTACTAAACTTATCAAGGAGATTACGGTTGCTACAAGGCTGGGCGGAAAAGATCCAGATGCTAATTCAAGGTTAAGGGGGACTATAGCCGCAGCCAAGGCAGAAAATATGCCCAAGGAGAACATTGAAAGGGCTATCAAGAAAGGAACCGGAGAATTAGCAGGCTCTAGCTATGAAGAAGTCATCTATGAAGGATATGGCCCGGGAGGTGTAGCTGTTTTAATTGAGGTATTAACTGATAACAAAAATAGAGCTGTTGCAGATGTCAGGCACCTATTTGAAAGATCAGGAGGTAACTTAGGAGAGGCAGGTTGTGTGGCCTGGATGTTTTCTCAGAAGGGTCTAATCGTTTTTCAAAAAGATCAGGTAGAGGAAGAACTGTTGTTTGAGCTGGCCTTGGAGGCAGGGGCTGATGACATCAAAGAAGATGAAAAAGAACTTGAGGTAATAACTGAACCTTCCTCTTTCGAAAAAGTAAAAACGGCCGTTGAGAATGCAGAAATAAGGTATACCCTGGCTGAGATAACTATGATCCCTAATACAACTGTAAAAATTGATGACAAACATGCTCAACAGATGTTAACCCTGATGGAGAACCTGGAAGACAACGAAGATGTTAACCATGTGTACGCCAATTTTGACATATCCGATGAGGCTATGGAGGCAATCGGCTGATGTTGGTCCTTGGAATTGACCCCGGCTCCTTAACTACAGGGTATGGTTTAGTAGAAAAGAAAGAAAACCGATTGATTTATGTTGGGGCAGGCAAGATTTCACTTCCCTCTTCTTTGCCATTCACTGAGAGGATCCATAAAATTTTTGAATCCCTTCTTGAAATTATCCAAACCTATCAACCAAAGGAAATGTCCATTGAGGATATTTTTTTTGCCAAAAATGTTAAAAGCGCCTTAAAAATAGGCCACGCAAGAGGAGCTGCTATTATTGCAGCTATCCAAGGAGGCCTCAAGGTTTTTGAGTATACCCCTTTGCAAATTAAACAATCAGTGGTTGGTTATGGAAGGGCAACAAAAGAACAGGTGAGATCCATGGTTAAAATCATCCTTAAGATTGATACTGAATTCTCTTTAGATACATCAGATGCATTAGCCATAGCAATATGCCACCATAACTGGGTAAGATTTGAAGATACTATTACATGATAGCTCATCTCACTGGAATATTATTAAGTAAAAGCCCTCAGTCGGTAGTAATAGATACAACCGGAGTCGGTTATCATATTTATATTCCTTTATCCACATTCTATCAACTACCGGATGAGACGGAAAAGATAAGTCTGCATATTTACACACATGTCCGACAAGACATGCTTCAACTATTTGGCTTTCAGACAAAGACAGAAAAAGAAATTTTCTTGCTGCTGATCTCTGTATCTGGGATCGGTCCTAAATTGGCGTTAAACATTCTTTCCGGTATTGAAATTGCAGAACTCCTCAGTGCCATTATGAGCGCTGATTCTGAAAGGATCTCTGCTATTCCGGGTGTTGGTAAAAAGACATCTCAGAGGATAACACTTGAGTTAAAAGAAAAGGTGTCTGATATCGCCGAAGGTATAGAGGTACGCCCACAAGAAAAAATAGAGATAAAAAATAAAGAGATTTTTGATGATGCGTTATCAGCACTCATCAATCTTGGCTACCCGAGTAAGTCTGCTAAAATAGTCATAGAGAATGTTTTACGCAATGATAATGATCTAAATCTTGACACATTACTAAAAGAGGCCTTACGAAATCTTGCAAGCGGACGTTCACGATAATGTTAGTCCCGATAAATCGGGATTGTCAGTTGTCCGTTGAAAAAACAGGAAAATCAATTAATTTACCCAA
The DNA here is from genome assembly GCA_964489745.1 of uncultured Desulfobacteraceae bacterium. Classification (GTDB taxonomy): domain Bacteria; phylum Desulfobacterota; class DSM-4660; order Desulfatiglandales; family B25-G16; genus B33-G16. The sequence goes on along the minus strand of CAZBBQ010000094.1, from coordinate 1,559 downwards.
GCATAGATATAGTTTTCATTTTTATCATGCAAGACGTCTTTATTAACTATGTAGTGTACCGCTTTGGCGGTGCCAATAGATGCAGCCCTCTCCGAGCTGTAAGCTTTACGAGCTCGATGCTAAAGAACTGCGCTACCCACAGCCATCCGTCGGGCAAGGCATGAGGCGAAGCCGAAGGGGGGGGGCAGGCATTCTTTAGCTGTAAATAATTTTATGCCCCTGGTATTAATTGCGAAAAAATACAACTGACGAGTGGCAATTGACAGATGACAATCATGGAAGAAAAAATAACAGATCCAAAGCCGAGTGTTGATGAAGGCCCAGCCGAAGTCAGCCTTAGACCATTTACATTGGATACGTTTATCGGGCAAGAGGATACGAAAAGAAATCTCAGGATCTTTATAGAGGCAGCAAAAGAACGGTTAGAGGCATTAGATCATGTTCTCTTTCATGGTAGCCCTGGTCTTGGAAAGACAACCCTGGCAAATATAATAGCCAATGAACTTGGAGTAAATATAAAAACTACCTCGGGACCAGTTTTGGATAGGCCAGGTGATTTAGCAGCTATATTAACATCCTTAGAACCCAGGGATGTTCTATTTATTGATGAAATTCATAGGCTAAATCATGTAGTGGAAGAAATACTTTATCCTGCCTTGGAGGATTTCAAACTAGATATTATTATTGGTCAAGGACCATCAGCGAGAACAGTGAAACTCTCCATCCCGCCCTTTACCTTGATTGGTGCTACGACAAGAACAGGCCTGCTTACGCCTCCTTTAAGAGATAGGTTTGGCGTTATTTCGCGGCTGGAGTTTTATAAGGCTGAGGAATTACAGCAGATTGTGTCCAGGACTGCAAGACTTTTTGATATTCAGCTTGATAAAGAAGGTGCCCTTGAGATTGCAACAAGATCCAGGGGAACACCGAGAATAGCTAATAGGTTGCTAAGGAGGGTAAGGGATTATGCACAAATTGAGGCTGAAGGTGTGATTACCCATTCAGTGGCAGAAAGGGCTTTAGACATTTTGGAGGTGGATAGAAAGGGTCTGGACAAAATGGATAGACAAATTATGCTGACAATAATTGAAAAGTTTGACGGAGGTCCAATAGGTCTTGACACCTTATCAGCCGCCTTGTGTGAAGAAAAGGATACACTGGAAGAGGTTTACGAACCATTTTTAATACAAAGTGGTTACATAAATCGTACGCCAAAAGGAAGAGTAGCTACCAGACTTGCCTACAGCCATTTTGGCTTTACCTCAAAAACAACAGAAGATGCCACCCAACAAAAATTGTTTTAACTGTACCCCCTTTTTTCTCTCAGTTGTTCTATCTGTTTCTCTATTGTCAAAAGGGATGCTATATCACGTTACTCCCTAGTATTTCAGAATGACATACACCAATTTTTCTAAAATAAGGAGAATTTATTGGGATCATTACCGGTTTGTTAAAGGAAAAATCAGCATTTTAAGAAGACTATTAGTTACTATAGTAATCCCGATGGCATGGGGATGATGCTCTCAATTTATTATATATTGACTTTTTGGTTGGGCTTT
>CAZBBQ010000093.1:0-6088 GCA_964489745.1 uncultured Desulfobacteraceae bacterium | reverse complement strand
AAGACAATATTCTTACCGAATTTATCTCAAAACATACTATAGAGTAATAACCTGTAATCCATATCATTCCATGCTTATAAGATTGGTCCCTGACTCACAGTTGGGATGGAATGAAAAAAAGTGTCCAGCGTGAAATATAGAAAAGAAATGTCTTTTTAAATGCTATTACTGGTGTTTTAAAAATCTTTATTGACATGGCAGGCAATGATAGTTCAAAATACTATTATTAAACGTTTCATTTCTCTGCGTGGCAAAGCTCGAGTCCCTTTTCAGGTAAAGCGATTGTATATCATTTTAACGAAGGATCCTGCGGAAAGGAGGTGATGCTGGCATAAGCAGCACATTTTATTGACAGGTGTTCTGGGTTTCATTTTAAAATCAATAAAAATCAATAAAGGAGGTTAAAATGAGAAAGTATTTATTGTCTTTTTTAGCATTGGTGATGATTTTCGGATTATGCGGAATGGCCCAAGCTAAAACTTTGAGGCTGGCCCTGGATGCCGGTCCGGTATCGCAGGATCCCCAGGTGCAGTTGTCCGGAGGGATGCTCCAGTTTTCACACTGGGCCTTTGACCCCCTCGTACGCTATGCCCAGGATATGCATTTTGAACCCCGCCTGGCAGTTAAATGGGAGCGCCTGGATGCTTTGACCATGCGATTCTATCTGCGAAAGGGAGTTAAATTCCACAGCGGAAACCCTTTTACGGCCAAAGATGTAAAATTTACCTTTGACCGGTTTTATCAAAGCAAAGATTTTAAGGGGCTTTTCACACCTTTTGAAGGATGTTTCATCGTCGATGATCACACAGTTGATATCAAAACAAAAAAACCTTACGCCCTCCTTATTAACATGGCGACCTATATCTTCCCCTTGGACCATAAATTCTATTCAGGAAAAGATAAAACCGGCCAGCCCAAAGACGCTGTTGTAAAAGTAGGGCCTTCCTTTGCCCTTAAAAATGAGTCCGGGACAGGCCCATTTAAGGTAACCCACTGGGAACAGGGTGCAAAATATATCTTTGAAAGATTCGCCGATTACTGGGATAAAAACTGCCCCAGTAATGTGGATAAAATTATCCTGACCCCGATCAAGGAAGATGGCACCCGGGTGGCAGCGCTGCTCTCCGGTGATGTGGATTTTATTACCCCTGTGCCGCCGCAGGATTTTCAGAGAATTCGGAAGGATACCAAAACCAAGATGGCGACCTTCTCCGGGGGCCGGATTATTACACTCCAGTTAAACCAGAAGCGCCGCACTGAATTTAAAGATAGGCGCGTACGCCAGGCCATTGTCCACGCCATCAACAATGTAGGCATTGTTAAAAAGATCATGAAGGGCACAGCCACAGCTGCAGGTCAACAGGGTCCCAAAGGGTATATGGGATACGATCCGGCTCTGGTTCCTCGCTATGATCTGAAAAAGGCCAAGGCCTTGATGAAGGAGGCCGGACTTGCAAACGGTTTCGAGTGCACCATGATTGCCCCCAATAACCGTTATGTGAATGACGAAAAAATAGCCGAGGCAGTGGTCTCCATGCTGTCCAAAATTAAAATCAAGGCAAACCTCAAAACCATGCCCAAGGCCCAGTACTGGGATGAGTTCGACGCCCAGGTGGCGGATATTCAATTAATCGGCTGGCACGCGGATACGGAAGATTCCGGTAATTTCAGTGAGTTTTTGACAATGTGCCCGAACAAGGAAACCGGCTACGGGCAATTTAACAGCGGGAATTACTGTAACCCTGAAATAGATGAGCTGACCATGGCAGCCCAGACCGAGACCGATCTAAACAAGAGAAAGGCCATACTGCAGAAAATAGAGCGAATCCTCTATGATGATGCGGCCTTTGTGCCCTTTCACTGGCAGAATCATTCCTACGCGGGAAAAAATAACGTGGGCATAAAGCCCATCATTAACACCATGAACTTTCCGTATTTAGGAGATCTTGTTATTAAATAATACTTTGCTTTTACACTATGTATCTTTAACGGGGCAGAGCGTTGCTATTGAATGTAACGCATCTGCCCCAAAATTCTATATACATTTTCTCACCGGGCTCATAGTAACCGATATCTTCATATGGTTAGACCCTTTCCTCCTTGACCTAAGGCAACATTAATCGTATGAAAAGAATTCATAAAAAAGTGAGATAAAATAATTTTGTTATGTTCGCATTTATAGTCAGGCGTATCATTCAATCCATTATTGTGATGCTGGTAATCAGCCTTGTGGGTTTTTCTATCCAGCACTCTATTGGCGATCCGGTCAGAGATTTGGTTGGTGAAAGAGTCACACCAGCCGAACGAGAAGAGATAAGAGATCAGCTGGGCTTAAATGACCCTTTCTATATCCAATATTTTCGGTTTATAAAAAACGCATGTAAAGGTGATCTCGGACTATCTTTTTTCTACAAGAAACCGGCCCTCGAAGTCATTGTATCTAAGGCTCCGGCAACCCTTGAATTAGTGATTGTCACCTCCATTATTCTTATTATTATCTCCATACCAACGGGTATCTATTGCGCCATTTATCCAAAAAGATTGTTTTCCAGATTTGCAATGGCGTTCAGTACTGTTGGAGTAGCCATACCGGTATTTCTTACGGCCATCGCTCTTATCTATCTTTTTGCAGTAGAACTGAACTGGCTGCCATCCTTTGGTCGAGGTGAAACCGTGAACATAGGAGGCTGGTGGGAGAGTGGACTCCTGACCTGGGACGGATTAAAACACCTGGTTCTACCCAGCGTATCTCTCTCATCAATAATGTTGCCGCTTTTTATACGACTGATCCGGGCCGAAATGATGGAAGTACTGGAAACAGAGTATATCCAATTTGCATGGGCAAAAGGTCTCCACCGCGAGCGCGTCTGGTTCATTCACGCCTTTAAAAATACTCTGCTTCCCGTAATAACCGTATTTGGTGTTCAGCTGGGAATTATGTTTGCCTTCACTATTCTGACGGAAACCGTTTTTCAGTGGCAAGGGATGGGTTTTATGTTTCTGGAGGCAGTGGAACGCTCTGATACATCTCTTTTGGTCGCTTACCTGGTTGTGGTGGGGTTGATATTTGTATTAGTCAATACAATAGTTGATATTATCTACGGAACAGTTAATCCCATGGTACGAATTGCAGGAACAAAATGAGAACCTGGGACCGATTTAAAAATTCCTATCTGCTGTACAGTTTTAAACGTGATCCAATCGCTATTTTCAGTTTTATTGTCCTCTTATTTCTGGTTGTCATCAGTCTTTTGGCGCCGATTGTGGCACCACATAATACCTATGATACATCAACGTTTGATATTATGGATGCAGAAATCCCTCCTTCATGGATGGAGGAGGGCACCAAGGATTTCATTTTAGGCACTGACATTCAAGGCAGATGCCTTTTGAGCACCATGATTTATGGCTTGCGAGTTTCTCTCATTATTGGATGTGGTGCGGTTTTGCTTCAAGCATTCATCGGGATTCTGATGGGCCTGTTTTCCGGTTATTTGGGGGGGAAGCTCGATTCTTTTCTCATGCGGATAACCGATATTCAATTTTCTATTCCCTACTTGATTGTTGCAATTTTTACAAGCGCCATTTTCAAGCTGGCTTTTGGTGTCGGGCGCTATGCAGAACTGGCTGTACCGTTATTGATCATAATTATCGGGCTCTCTCACTGGCCAATATTTGCCAGGACAGTGAGGGCTTCAGTTCTTGGGGAAAAGAATAAGGAGTATGTTGAGGCAGCACGGGTGATTGGTCTCAGTCACTGGCCGATAATGTATCGACACATCTTGCCCAATACGATGACATCTGTTCTTGTGATCTCCACCATTCAGGTGGCTGAGGCGGTAATGAGTGAGGCGGCACTTACATTTTTGGGTTTAGGGATGCCCATTACCAAGCCATCTCTTGGTGCACTCATACGATCCGGTTTTGAATATATATTCAGTGGATCATGGTGGATCACCTTTTTTCCTGGAGTTCTGCTGATTATTTTTATTTTGGTTATCCTCCTCCTTGGAGATTGGTTAAGGGATGTGTTAAACCCAAAATTATATAAAGGGTAGAAAAATTGAGTGACAAAAGTTTAACCCGCCGTAAGCCTGCCCACCGGACGGCAGGCGGGTCTGGCGGGTAAAAGTGTCTAAAATGCCTAAAATTGTAAATGAAAAGATTATCTTATAAGCAGTTTAACATCAAGAAATAAACAGAACTCTATAACTTTAGACACTTTAGTTCACTTTCAACTTCATATGTATCAGGGTCAATATGGGTCATTTACTGGAAGTCAAGGATTTGGAAGTTAAATTTGCCTTAAGGTTCGGCGATCTGACAGCCATCGACGGCGCCAGCTTTACACTTGATAAAAGGGAAAAACTCGGTTTGGTTGGTGAGAGCGGAGCCGGAAAATCGGTAACCGGTTTTGCAATAATTAATCTTTTAAGCAAGCCAGGATATATTTCAGGAGGTAAAATTTTATTTGAAGGTGAAGAATTAAATAAGTTATCTGACGAGGGGATACGCAAGATTCGCGGAAACCGAATCAGTATGATTTTTCAAGACCCCATGATGACACTTAATCCTGTTCTCACCATACGCACCCAGATGGTCGAAACCGTGCTGGCACACCAAAACGTGAGCAAAGCAGACGCAATAGACCTTGCAATGGAAAAATTAAGAAAAGTTTATATTCCCTCACCAGAGAAAAGGTTACGTCAATATCCACACGAATGCTCCGGGGGAATGCGGCAGCGTATTGTTATTGCGATTGCTATGATGACAAATCCCTCTTTGATTATTGCTGATGAGCCCTCGACTGCCTTAGATGTGACTATCCAGGCAGGTATCATGGATCTTCTTCTTGAATTATGTGAAACAGAAGACATGGGCCTCATTCTGATTACCCATGATTTGGCGGTTGTCTCGCAGGTAACGGAAAAAATTGCCGTAATGTACGCGGGTAGAATCGTGGAAACAGGCCCTACCGAGGACATCATAAACAATCCTCAGCATCCATATACCAAAGGCCTGATAAAAGCGATCCCAGGCACACTTGAAGCGGGCAGCCGCTTAAACCAAATCCCGGGCATGATGCCAACCCTGACCGATATTCCTCCAGGATGCGCATTCCATCCTCGCTGCACATTCAGCCGCCCGATATGCGAAACCGAAGCCCCTCTCCTTATGAGTGTGAATGATCGTAACCAAATGATTGCGTGCCATGTTTTAGGAAGACATTGATCGTGACTAATAGTAACGGACTACTAACCATAAAAAATTTAGTAAAACATTTTGATATATCTGGCGGCCTGCTCGATCAACTTGCAATCGAAAACAGACATATCATTCGCAAGCGGACTACTGTCAAGGCGGTAAATGATGTCAGTTTATCAATCATGCCGCGTGAAACGTTAGGTGTCGTTGGTGAAAGCGGATGCGGAAAGTCAACATTAGCAAGGGCAGTCCTTGGATTATATCCTCCAAACAGTGGTGAAATATATTATCAGGATAAAAGAATTGATACCCTGACTTCTCAAAAGATGCTCCCTTATCGTAAGAAGATGCAAATGATTTTTCAGGATCCTTATGCATCACTCAATCCTCGAATGACAGTTAAGAAAACCTTGGAGGAACCAGTCTATTTTCATAATAAATCCATCACATCGCACGAGGTTGAGGAAAAGGTGGCCGATGTAATGAAGCAGGTAGGAGTAGATCCCAAATGGGCCGATCGCTATCCTCATGAATTTTCCGGCGGGCAGCGGCAACGCATCAGTATTGCACGGGCATTAACCGTTGATCCGGAATTTGTTATAGCTGATGAGCCAGTCTCAGCGCTGGACGTTTCCATTCAGGCCCAGATTCTTAACTTGCTCATGGATGCCCAGGCAAACCGTGGCCTTACCTATATGTTTATTACCCATGATTTGGCCGTTGTAAAGCACATCAGTTCTCGCGTTGCTGTCATGTACCTTGGAATGATTTGCGAATTGGCGCCCACAAGGGAATTGTTTGAATCACCGAGACATCCCTATACCAAGGCTCTTCTGAACGCCATACCGGAACTTGGTAAACGCGATTATAAGCATGTCAAACT
>CAZBBQ010000092.1:0-6118 GCA_964489745.1 uncultured Desulfobacteraceae bacterium | reverse complement strand
TTATCTGTTATTTATTATTAGGATGTACAATAAATGGTTTAAAACCTTCCTTGTTAGTCAACCTTTTGGCATACTGTTTGGCCTTTTCTATGGTAGAGAATGGGCCACATCGAATTCTGTAGTACATCTCACCATTGATCAGAATTTGATAATAATAAGCATGATAGCCCAATCCTATTAATCTCTCTACCATTTTTTTTGTTTTTGCCTTATCCTTGAGTGCGGCTACCTGAATGCTATAACTACGGGTTTCCTGTTTTAATTGCCCTAATTTTTTCTTCTCTATCTTTTTTACTTGTTTTTTCGGCACAGTGGCAGGCGGTGCCTTTTTCTTAGCCTTTTCTTTTTTTTCAATGAGGTGATTATAAAAGCTAAGTTCATCTATTTTTATAGGACTTACCTGCTCATTTTTTTTCTCTGTCTCATCCTTCACAATCTTCTTCTTAATAAAAGAAAGATTCTCTATTGAGTTTGGCAACAAACCTCTCCCAACCAATATCCCCAAAAAAAATATCCAACCCAGGACAAAGAAAACCCCGACAGATAATAAAAAAAGGGACCTGAAAGAGAATTGAAAGGTATGCCTCTTTCTTTCTTTCTCTGGAGTGGGTTTTCTGTTAACCATTATTTGTTCACTACATCATTTCAGGGGCACTAAGGCCTAAAAGGCTGAGACCGTTTTTGATTACAATCTTTACCCCTAAGGATAAAAAAAGCCTTGCCTGGTTTACGTGTTCATTTTTCCCAATGATCCTATGTCTGTTGTAATACCTGTGAAAGTTACCAGCAATTTCTGCTAAGTAATATGTCAGCCTGTGAGGCGCTAACTCTTTGGCAATTTCCTCAATGAGAGAAGGAAATTCAGCCATTTTTCTTATCAAGGCAATCTCTTCGTCTAAAACCAACCTTTCATAGATCGAGCCAGGGTTTTCAGGAAGTGAGATGTTTTCATTGGCTGCCTTTCTAAATATGCTGCAGATCCTTGCGTGGGCATATTGGACATAATATACTGGATTTTCACTATCCTTTCTTTTGACCAGATCTATATCAAAATCGAGTGGGGAGGTATGGTCTTTGCTAAGAAAAACGAACCGTACTGCATCTACTCCAACGTCATCAACGAGCTCTTTGAGGGTGACGTATTTGCCTGATCTCTTGGACATCTTTACCTCAGCGCCTGCTTCCCAAAGCTTGACCAGTTGAATGAGGAGAACATCCAGCCAGTCTTTCGGGATTCCTTCTGCCATAAGGGCTGCCTTAACCCTTGTTATATACCCGTGATGATCCGCACCCCAGATATTTATTACCTTTTTAAAGCCCCTTTCCCATTTATCAAGATGGTATGAAATATCTGTGGCAAAATACGTAAGGTTCCCATCTTTCTTTCGTATGACCCTGTCTTTATCATCACCAAAAGAGGAGGTTTTGATCCAGAGTGCACCATCCTTTTCAAATAGCATACCCTTTTCTTTAATTAATTTGATTGTATCTTCGATTTTGCCTGATGAATAAAGATCACTTTCCTTGTACCAGCAATCGAAATTGACCCTAAAATTGGCAAGGTCTTGCTTTATCTCCGCTAACATTTTTTCTTTACCCAGCTGGGACGATACATCTATGGCATCATGAATAGTAAGGTTCTCTAATGGTGTTTTCTGGGCGATTTCCGTGGCCAATTCCTGGATGTAGTCTCCCTGATACCCATCCAAAGGAAATGGATAGGATGGATCAGACAATTGTCTCCACCTGCTATAAATGGACTCTCCCAAGTTCTTAATCTGTTGGCCTGTATCATTTATGTAAAACTCCCTGCTTACATCATACCCACAAAAGTCAAAAATCCGGCAGAGGGTATCTCCTAAAGCTGCGCCCCGGCCATGGCCAAGATGGAGAGGGCCGGTAGGATTGGCACTCACAAACTCTACCATTATCTTTTTCTTTTTTCCAAGGTTGTTGCGGCCATAATCATCCTTGAGGGTAATAATTTGTGAGAGGAGATCATGCCATTGCTCTATTGGAACAAAGAAATTTATAAAACCAGCACCACCGATCTCGGCTTTCAAGATAAAGTGATCATGGTCTATTAAATGCTGGATTATTATTTCCGCGATATTTCGAGGAGAATTTTTCTGCTTTTTGGCAAGGATCATTGCCAGATTAGTAGCGAAATGCCCATGATCCGGGTTGTTAGGAACCTCGATAACAAACCCTGGTACGGGCATCTTTTTTAGATAGCCCTCCCTAAAGCAGAGATCTAAGGTATTGTTCAGAATGTCAGTTAATTTCTTTTTCATACATATAACCTTCCAGGTAGTTAATTTGAGTCTACTTGAAACTGACTGCTCGCAACGCTCTCGCTTGCGAGGCGGGCGGGGTAACTTGCAATGAGAGGAACTAAACGTAGTCAGTAGGTAATAAAGAAAACCAAGTTTCCAGTTTCAAATTTTAAGTTTCAATGTATATATTCCCGATTGTTTCTGCTTCCTAAAGAGCAAAGAACCTCGTAAGAGATTGTGTCAGCCCAGCGGGCAATATCGTCAGAGGTGATTGCATTTCCTTTCTCTTTACCTAAAAAGCATACTCTATCGCCTTTTTTTACGCCTTTAATTGCGGTTACATCTGCAACGCTCAGGTTCATGCATACCCGACCTACAATTCTTGCCTTTTGACCATGGATGAGTACCGTGCCCTTGTTGCCAAGAGATCTGCTCAGGCCATCAGCATACCCTGCTGATAGTATAGCTATCTTTCTTACGCCATCCGTATAAAAGATTCGACCATAGCTGATCGGAGTCCCATGTTCAACATTTCTTACCTGTATAACACTGGAGCAAAATTCCATAACATGCCGTAAGGACGGGGGGTTTACGAAATCTGTAGAGGGAAGCCCACCATACAGGATGATACCTGGCCTTACTATGTCAAAATGGGCCTTTTTATATCTCATAATTCCTGCACTATTTGCAAGGCTATTCATGGTGAGTTGAATCCCGAGTCTTCGGCTGACAGAAATGGCTTCTTTAAAATGTTTGATCTGAGTATTTGTAAACAGCGTATCCTGTTCATCTGCTGAAGAAAGATGGGAAAAGAGACCTTCAATTGTTATCCCTTTCATCTCTTTCAGCTGTTTTACGAAAAGACCGGTCTCACGAAAGCCGATACCAAGTCTGCCCATACCTGTATCAATTTTTAGATACACCTTGACTGGTCTTCCGCTTTTCTTCCCCTCCTCTGATAGTATTCGAGCAGAATCGATATCATAGATAATAGGAATGAGGTTGCCATCAGCTACCTTTTTTGCCTCTTGAGGTGTGTTTATTCCAAGTAAAATTACAACTGGTAGTTTGACTCCTGCATTTCTCAGTTTTATAGCTTCAGAAAGATAGTCCACAGCAAGTGAGTCAATGTGCATTTTCTCTAATTCTCTGGCTACAGGGATGAGACCATGGCCATAGGCATCAGATTTGACAATTCCCATGATCTTGGTCTTTTTATCCACTAATTCCCTTATTTGTATAAGATTATCCCGTAAGGCAGAAAGATCAATGGTTACGTTGTTAGGCGATATATTCATGATAACCAATTAAATTAGCTGATAATAGGTTTAATATCAAGAACTATGTAGACTCATCCGATTAAATGGATAGAGATCCTCATTAAGCTTTTGCTCTTGTCGTATGTCTTGAGAATGTCAAATGCAATATTTCAAAGCTCACCTTCACCCAGTCCCCACAGGGGTCCCGATCTGAAGAGGGGAAATGTAACAGGGTGAAGGTTTGGCCTGCCCGCCATCGTCCCGATCTTCGGGATTCAGGCGAGGCGGGGGGGTGTAATGTGGATTTTGCCATTTGACATTTGTATCAACTTTAGGCACTTATAATTATAGTTCACGTATCATTTTCTCCCGTAGGTTTATTGTAGTGAAAGAGGAATAACTATGCCTGTGTATCTGCAGGGGCAGATTGAAAGAATAACATACACCAACGATGAAAACGGGTATACTATCGCCAAGGTAAAGGTGCAGGGGCATCGGGGACTCGTGACCGTGGTTGGAAACTTGATGGCACCTATCCCAGGGGAGATTATTAAAATGGATGGCGAATGGGTTAATCACCCCAGATACGGTGAACAGTTCAAGGTTGATCGCTACAAATCCTTGGTTCCTGCATCGGTTTACGGGATTCAAAAATATCTGGGCTCCGGTCTTATCAAGGGTATTGGCCCTGTAATGGCCAAGAGGATTGTTGAGAGATTTGGCAAGGAGACCCTCGATGTTATCGAAAAAGAAATTGAGAAACTGGCTGAGGTAGATGGTATTGGCGAGAAGCGTATCGGAATGATACAACAGGCGTGGGAGGATCAGAAAGAGATCAGGGAGGTGATGATCTTCCTCCAAACACATGAGGTCGGTTCAGGGTATGCCGCAAAAATATTCAAACAATACGGAAACCGATCAATAATGGTTGTAAAGGAAAACCCGTACCGCCTTGCAACAGATATTTTTGGTATTGGGTTTTTGACTGCTGACCGCATTGCGGAAAAACTGGGATTTTCCAGAGATTCTGAATTACGGGCAGAAGCAGGCATACTCTATGTCCTCAACCAACTCGCAGATGAGGGTCATGTCTATTACCCGTATGAACCGCTCGTTCAGAAGTGCCAGGAAATCCTTGGTGTGGATCAAGGGGTCATTGTCAAGGCAATGAGTGTCATTGCAGAGAGCAGAATGATTGTCATCGATGATCTAAAAAAGGATGTTGATGATTTCAGGGAAAAGAATAAAGCGGTCTATCTTGCCAAGTTTTACCTTTCTGAAACAAGCATTGTTACCCGGATGAAAACCCTGATACGTACCCCTAAATCAATACGGAATATTGATTTCGATAAAGCCATCAAATGGGTGCAACAACACCTTCCTATTACCCTCGCAGAAAAACAGCGAGATGCTATACAATGTGCTGTTGAAAATAAGGTGATGATTATCACTGGTGGCCCTGGTACTGGTAAAACAACAATCATTAATGCCATTCTTAAGATCTTTTCGAGGATCAACATAAAAATCATGCTTGCCGCCCCCACAGGAAGGGCTGCAAAAAGAATGAGCGAGGCTACCGGCCATGCGGCAAAGACTATTCATCGTTTGCTGGAGTATAGCATTCAGAAGGGTGGATTTCAGAAAAATGAGCTCAGTCCTCTGAACTGTGATCTTATGATCATAGATGAGGCCTCAATGATTGATACGATCCTGATGCATCACCTTCTAAAGGCTATCCCTCCTGGGACTACCTTTATCCTGGTAGGGGATGTCAATCAACTTCCCTCTGTTGGGGCCGGAAATGTGCTCAAAGACATTATCGCATCCGGTGAAATGCAGATAGTAGAGCTCAATGAGATTTTCCGTCAGGCCAGGGAAAGCCTGATCATCGTTAATGCTCACAGAATCAACAACGGTCTGCTCCCCTCATTTAAATCGTTTGAGCAAAAACTGGATGATTTTTATTTCATTGAGCAGGAAGATCCTGAAGCGGTACTGAGAATTTTACTCGAACTTGTCAAGGAGCGCATACCACGCCGTTTCGGATTTGACCCTGTTAATGACATTCAAGTGCTTTCTCCCATGCATAAGGGTATAGTGGGGGCTGGAAATCTGAATAGAGAATTACAAAATGTGCTGAATCCGGGTGAAGACGGCGTTATACGAGGAGGACGAAATTTCAGGGTTCATGACAAGGTAATGCAGATCAAGAATAATTATGATAAAGAGGTTTTTAACGGTGACATTGGAAGGATCACGCGTATTGACACTGAAAACCAGGAGCTAGTTATCTCTTTCGATGGACGAGATATTCCCTATGATTACAGCGATTTAGACGAAATCGTTCTGGCCTATGCAGTATCAATTCACAAATCTCAAGGCTCTGAATATCCAGCTGTTATTATGCCCATTCTCACCCAGCATTTTGTCCTTTTGCAACGAAATCTGGTGTATACAGCTGTGACCAGAGGCAGGAAATTGGTGGTGATGGTTGGCACTATGAAGGCACTTGCAATTGGGGTTAAGAATGATAAGACACAGAAACGATATACCTATTTGAAACACAGGCTGCGCTGATCATTT
>CAZBBQ010000091.1:0-6124 GCA_964489745.1 uncultured Desulfobacteraceae bacterium | reverse complement strand
AAGGAAGAGGAAGGTAAAAAAGAGCTTCAAAAAAAGATAGAAAATATCACAAATGTGTCAAAACCAAAGGCAAAAATCAAGGATTTACTCAAAAAGTACGAAGGGCAAACTATCGGCATAAATCATGATAGTCCCACTGAGATTAAAGGCGCCGATCTTATTAAAGTTGGTGAAGACCTTTTTAGCATACTACTGATGGAAGAAAAATTAATAAAGAGCTACCCTCTTAGAACTATTACATCAATTATTGAGGGCCTAAATGGCGTGAGTGATGCTAATATGGAGGAAACCTCAAAATTTTCCATTGTGATTCTGGTACATCACCCTGTTTTTTAAAAAAGAAGCGTAGCTATTTAAGCTCATGCAGGTGATACGCCATTTTTGTTGTAAGAAAAGTGCACATACACGAATTATAAATCATATTTCTGAATGTGCCTGAAAGATTTTCGTACTCTTTTTGAATGCTTTCCGTATCCAGTTTATGAGCCTTTAAATCCTTTGATGCCAAAATCAAGGCAGACCGCGGTTCATGTCCCATATCCGCGAAAGGCGTATAACCAAATACCTCATCTTTTTCAAGTGTCAACAGCGGCAGATACCCTTTCTGGCTTTGACCAATCACGTATGTCTCACCTTCTAATATTGCGAACGCCTCTTGTTTCGAAGAACCCTTCTCTATAACCATCTTCTTATTTTTTGTAAATCCCTTGTCGGTCTTGTCCCCTTTTGTATACAACTCTACGGTTTTATCCGTAATCTTTCTCAGTCGGCCATCCAGGCTAAGAAGTATCTTTCTAAAATCTGGTGATAGAGACATAAAATCGCGATAAAGGAACTCGGTATCCAGCAAGCCCAATTGGACATCGTCTAAAGCAGTTATACTAACACTGCGGGTATATTCTATGAACGGCAAAATGGTGAAACCTCCAATAAAACATCCTTCTCCAAGATTCGCTATATTCATGGGGCCATTGGTTGTTTCCCTGCTTACGTTCACCGAACCTTTCAATATGATCCAGATCCATTTACCATGACCCCCGGCTCTGGCAATTCTCTCTTCTGCATGGTATTCTTCTTCATCAAGGACATGTGAGTAATCTACCAGTGGTCCTTTAATGACTTGGAGAGTCCCTTTTTTCTCAGATCTGGTTTCACTCACTTCTACGGAAGCCATCTCATCAAAAGGGAGTGGACCCACTTTCTTGATTAACCCGTCATCAAGCATCCTCATTGCATCGAGCAATATCTCCATTCTATTCTTTTTAATTACACGTCCAATTTGAACCTCTTGTTCATAAAATTCGAATGTTCCTTCAATCCACCCAAACAGGGCATAAACTGCATCTAAACCGCTCAAAGGCCCGCTCGTAGCATTTACAGGATCCCCTTTGGAAAAATATATGAGCCCAGGATCTGGAGCATGTTGACTCGTAATTCGCATTACCCCAGTGCTACTGTTTCCACCAAATATTTGAAAGATATCTGTCAAGCTAATAAAGCTCAAACTTCCTGCAAGCGCCGCTTTAGCGCACATGATAAACCTCTATTTTGACCATTGGAGCTCTTTTTGGAGATGACGTAATGTGAGCAGCAAGCACTTCTTCAGGGTATCCCACACGCCCGTTCCCTTTACCGCACTTGCCTCAAAAGAGGGAGCCTTAAGCTTACCATTCAGTTCACGCTCCATGACTTCTAAAGGCATAACGGGAATACCTTGTGCACCAAGATCTCGCTTATTATATTGAATGATGAGTGGAATGTTAAATATATTCATGTTTTTTTCTGCAAGGTTTTGCTGCAGATCCTTTAGGGATAAAAGGTTTTCTTTCCGTCGTATTTCTAAAGAATCTGCAATAAAAACGACACCGTCTACATTTTTGAGGACCAGTTTTCTGGTGGAACTATATTTTGCCTGTCCAGGGACGGTATAAAGTTGAACCTTGACGTCACATCCTCTGATTTTACCCAAGCCGAGTGGAAGAAAATCAAAGAAGAGGGTACGATCACCCTTGGTGTTTATGGATACCAGCTCACTATCCGTATATTTTTTTCCCGCTTTAAAAATATATTCCAAGTTGGTGGTCTTTCCACTTCGCCCTGGACCATAATACACAATCTTACATTCAATGACTCTATTTTTAGGATTGAAGACAGCCATAAAATTTATAGTACCCCTCAAATACCCTTTCTGCAAAAAGAGGGCTAAAAATCTTCATCATCTTTAGCCCAAATACATGAACTGAAATTGATAGTCTCTTCATTCCAGTGATTACACACTATTTATTGTGATATCCAACGCATGATCCCCGCGCCTCGGGCCGGACGTAATTATTCTCAGACCGGAAACGGTCCCTCTGGCATTGAATATAGCTACAGGGGAAAAACACTGCATTTCTGATAATCGGATTCCAGTCTTGAAAGCATTTGCCAAATCTTTCTGTTGACCTGAAATAATAATACTAATTTTATTCCCTAACTGAAAGGTGACTTCAAACTCCACCGTTTCACCCTTACGAAGGCCATTGGGTAATTGTACGCTCACTGATGATATATCGATGATTTCTCCTTCTTTTTCTTCATGTTCACCCTCTTCGGCAGGAGCTTCATCTGCCTTCGGAAGATCAAATTTGATGCCCTGCTTTTCTAACGTATTCTCTAAAAATGTTCGTATGTATTTTAGATCACTTCTGGAGAATGCTTCTCCAGATACCCATTGTGTGAATTGTGCAATAGCCGCATCCGGTGAAGAAACTGCCATGTGACACATGAGTGTATTCTTGGCCGCCACAAGAGGCATTTTTCCTTCCTCTATTAGTCTTTGAAATTCTTCTAACGCTTTTTGGTATTGACCAAACTTGGCAAGAGCAACAGCTCCTTCGATTGCGGCCATGTCTTCATCTTGTGAAGATGAAAATAATCGACTGATAAGCGTTTGCACTTCTTCAGACAGCACGGGTGTCTCTGTATAGTTATCAACCTCATCCAGACTTTCCTCTACGATTCGGATTTTTCCTTGAACAGCGTCAATTAGTTTTCCGTCCTTTATATATTTTTCATCATGTTGAATGAATGCAAGGATCTCCTCATATTTTTCCTTAGATTCTTCCAAGAGGCCCTGTTTTTGATAATGCGCCGCTTCTTTTATTAAAGCCTTTATTTTTTCCTTATCAGACATTGCACACCCTCGCCAAATACGCTTTTATATTTTATAGCAAATCCTTCATATTATGTTATATTATCTTGTCCTCTGAAAATTAATATATACTGTTTAAAAAATTGGTGCTTTTCTTCATCCATCTCTATGAACTCAATTCCAGATTCAAACTTGCCATCGTCTCGTTTCCTTGAATAGACAATCTTACCCTTGAAATCCATGAGGTCATCTTCGAGAGCCATAGTCAGAGAAACAATATAATGAGGATCGATGGGGACATGTGTCTCTAACAAAATTCCACCCTCACTTACGTTTAAAGTCCTTCCCATTCCTTGCATCATTTCATGATTATTTTCATCAAAACAAATGTAGGATAAAAGGTTAGACGATTCGATTCTTTGGTCTATTCTTTGCTCATCTGTAGCCATAGTATTCACCACATAAAAAAATTAAGGCCAAATTTAAAACAAAAAGTAGGTATTACTATACGATTTTTACCGTACCTTTGGTCAATAATAATTTTACCTTTGACAAGGATTTTACTGCCTGCAAATACGTTTTGTTAAATTATCATACTATACTTTATAAATCAGGATTCGTAGAAAAATTGTTTTGACATTCTTGTGATACGATTTTGTCTCCTAAAAATATTATAAAAATACCAATAAAAGCGTAAAAGGGACGTTGCAACTGGGATAACTGACAATTAGTAATTGAAGAAAGGTAGTATTATAGCGTAATGGCGATATATAAAACTTGATCCTGCTATGAGAATATCTTATTTTAAGACGTGTATAATAGAATAATCAAGCGAAAAAACATAATGAAAAATATACACATTATTATATCTGCAATCCTTATTGTCATTATAACGACTGCTACTTGTAACAGGCCGCCTCAATCCCTTCAATCCCTGTTCCCAAAAACCATTGGGGGATTACAGCGGGTCCAACTGATTACTGGCATAAAAGCCCTGGAAAAAATTAATAAGCTTCACGGTAAAGAAATTGGTATCATAGAAGGAGGCATCGGCGTTTATCAGACCAATAATGGACCGCCAGCAATGGTATGGATTTCCCGCAGTAAAAAGGCAGATCTTGCACGGCATCAAACAGAAGACATGATCGAAAGAATGCTCTCTGCACCCCATTCCCCGTTTCATCATCCGACACAGCTCGAACTTCAGGGAATAAATGTTTATCAATTTCAGGGCATGGGGCAAATACACTATATTTTTTGCTGGTATGATTTAGTGTACTGGATTTCTGCAATGGCGGATCAGGGAGATGCTATATTGCAGGCTTTTCTTCCTGAAAAGAAAAATAAGCAGTAACCCATTTTACGCTCATTCTCATTACTTCCAATAATAATGAATTCGGAAATAAAGCGTAACTATTAACTCAACACCCTCCCCTTCATTCACAAAGTAATACATTATACTTTCATTTGCGTAAAGTCTCATATTGAGCGCTGACCCCATTTAGTATTTGTATGCGGCAATGATGGTGAAGACCCTAACATCAGAGCGGACTCTTGACAACCTGGAACAGAATGGTTACTTAGAAAATGCTCACTTTAATTTCATTTCATAACCATTTTAACTTAGGAATCGACACGATCAGGCCACCCCTGGAAGGGTTGCGGGTGGCTTTTTTTGTGGGATCTGAAGCCTGCTTTACATCACCTATAGATGTCACACCTCGGTAAGGGGCCACAGGCAGGAAGACTGATTTCTTGGTGTTCAATTTTCGGCATGTCCATTGGGTAGATACGAAAGAGGTAAAGGAGCGATCATGGCACACCATACAAAATAGAGAGGAAGGAAGTAGCATGAATATAGGGCTTATCGGTCTGGCAAACTCGGGAAAAACTACTATCTTTAATGCAATGACAGGGACTAAGGCTCAGATTACAGAGTATGTTAACACCAAATCGGAGCCCAACAGGGCGATGATGAAGGTGGAGGACAGCCGGGTGAAGACACTTTCTGACATGTATATGCCTAAAAAAACCACTTATGCAGTTATTGAGCTGATTGATTTTATAGGACTGACCGAAGGCTCTGCCAAGGAGGGACTCTTTTCTAGCTCGTCTATGGGGTTGATAAAAAATACGGATGCGCTGGCTATTGTGGTGCGTCATTTCAACAACGATACCGCAGGAATTTCCACACCTCTGAAGGATATTGTGAAAATTGATGAGGAATTATTGATTTCTGATCTACTTATTGCTGAGAATCGACTGGAAAGGATAAAAAAGGCCTATCAGCAGGGTAAAAAGAACAATTCCCTTGAAATGGAAGAAAAGATACTCCACAAAATTATAGACCACTTGAGTAACAATCAGCCGATTCGGGAACTAAAACTGGATGGTGATCATGAAAAGATGTTACGCGGATTTCAGTTTCTCACGCAAAAACCCTATATGGTTATACTGAACTCTGAGGAGACAAATTTTGGAAAAGACAATGACCTATTAGAGAAGATCGGAATGAACCACATGGTCATAGAATTTGCGGGTAAATTTGAGATGGAATTATCCCAATTAGATGATCAAGAGAGTATAGATTTTTTTATGGAGGACATGGGTATTCAGGAATCCGCGAGAGATCGATTGTGCCGTGCCGCTTATGAAATCTTGGGCTATATAAGTTTTTTCACGGTGGGTTCTGATGAGGTTCGTGCATGGAGCCTTCATCAGGGCAAGACTGCTGTAGATGCAGCCGGTGCCATTCATACTGATCTCGCCAAAGGTTTCATCAGGGCCGAATGCTTCTCCTATGAGGATCTCATTGAATGTGGGTCTGAAAAGGCTGTAAGCAAAAAGGGATTGTTTAGGTTGGAAGGAAAAGAGTATATTGTTCAGGATGGAAACATCCTGAATATCAGATTTAACATCTAAAATTATGGCGGTGAAACAAGCTTTAAAGAATGAGGTTGTTAAGCAGTAAACATTAAATGAGGAATACCA
>CAZBBQ010000090.1:4451-6151 GCA_964489745.1 uncultured Desulfobacteraceae bacterium | reverse complement strand
ATGATCCAATGCGTAGGTTGCAGAAATGAAGACAGAAATTACTGCGCCCGGGTATGTTGTAGCCAGGCTATAAAGAACGCCTTGAAACTAAAAGAGATAAACCCCAAAATGGATATCTACATTCTCTATCGGGATATGATGACGTATGGGTTTAGTGAAGATTACTACCGGGAAGCGTCAGAAAAGGATGTAAATTTTATCCGCTATGAGCCGGATGATAAACCTCAGGTGGAAGCTGTTGAGGAAGAGGGCCGGCCTGTTTTAAGGGTTACTGTGTCCGATCCCATTTTAGGTCAGAAGCTTTCTATAGATGCCGATTATCTTGCTTTGGCTGCTGCCGTTATTCCCTCCGCAGGAAACAGGGGAATATCTCAATTATTTAAGGTCTCTTTGGGACCGGATGGCTTTTTCAAAGAAGCCCATGTCAAATTAAGGCCTGTTGACTTTGCCACAGATGGCGTTTTCTTGTGTGGGACAGCTCACTATCCAAAGCATATACCTGAGGCGATTAACCAGGCTTATGGCGCTGCTGGCCGGGCCGTAGTTCTTCTTTCACATGATATCGTTGCTGTCTCAGGTTCTGTTTGTGAGGTGGATAAGAAGACGTGCATAGGGTGTGGGGCATGTATCGAGGCCTGTGAATATGGCGCCATAGAGTTTAATGATACACGACAAGACAAAAAAGCCACTGTTAATCCTGTTCTATGTAAAGGATGTGGTCTATGTAACGCATTGTGTCCAACAGGGGCTATTTCTCTAAAGCATTTTACTAATGAACAGGTATTTAGTGAAATTGATGCAGCGGTTGTAGGTTTGTAGAAATCCACTAATGAACAAAAAGGAGTACTATAAGAATGGGTACGGGATTTGTATTTAAACCAAGGATTGTAGGTTTTGTATGCCATTGGTGAGGTGCCGCCGCCGCTGACGTAGCTGGAGTTTCCAGACTACAATATCCTCCGGAAATCAGGCTTATACGAGTCATGTGCGGTGGTAGAATCGATATGGCATTTATACTCCGAGCCTTCTCAGATGGGGCTGATGGAGCAATTATCTGCATCTGTCACCCTGGTGAATGCCATTATGTTCCTCAAGGGAATTACAATGCATTCAGCATGATGAATTTGACCAGAAAATTGCTGGAACGCATAGGGATAAATCCCGAAAGATTAAGGCTTGAATGGGTATCCTCTTCTGAAGGAATCCAGTTTGCTGAAACTGTAACTGACTTTACCCAGAAGATGAGAGAGTTAGGCCCTCTTGGCAAAAGTGAAGGAATAGAACAGGATGAATTAAAGTCTAAACTTCAAGAAGTTACAAAGCTAATGCCCTACATTAAGATCGTGAAAAGGGAGAAGCTGGTCTTACATCTTGATAACATAGAAAAATATAGTGAACTTTACACCAGTGAGGAGATAGAAAAATTATTTAGCGAAGTAACCTCGTACTATATCGATCCGGAAAAGTGTCAGGCCTGTATGATTTGCGCTAGAAGATGTCCTGTAGATGCGATTATAAGCGCAAAGAACCAGATCCATGTTATTGATCAGGAGAAATGCATAAAATGTGGAACCTGCCTTGAGGCTTGCCCGCCTAAATTTGGTGCGGTCAAGAAGATTTCTGGCGAGCCTGTTCCGCCTCCTATTCCTGAAGAAGAAAGAACTATTGTTAGAAAAAGTAAAGAAAAATGAGAGAAATTC
>CAZBBQ010000090.1:0-4351 GCA_964489745.1 uncultured Desulfobacteraceae bacterium | reverse complement strand
CCTTCGACGCCGATCAAGCCCAACTCGGAAGAGTGGGCTAAGAAGAGCCGCTCAGGGTCAACCCTGAGCATGCCCGTGTGGAAGCACGGGGTAGCCGAAGGGTTGACTGAAAAGAAGCTAGTTGAAGCAAGGGAAGGGAGACTATTTTTTAAGGCAGTATAACATCTAGGGATATGTATCCCGACACTTTTTTACCACGAGAAATTAGAACCTTATGGTTCTACTTTTTCCTTCACCATGCAGTATACCTTCTTTTAAATCTATTTTTCATTGTAACCCCTTAAAGATACATTGATAGAACGACATTTTTTCGTTATGGTATTTGTGAGGGGTTCTTAGTTAATCATTTTACACGTTTCCTTTTTGGTATAAAAGACCATGCTTGAAATAATTTTGATAATTGCAATACTTCTTTTCTCTGTTATGGTTCATGAATGTGCTCACGGGGTAGTCGCATTATGGTTTGGTGATGATACTGCGCTCAGACAGGGAAGGTTGTCTCTAAATATCGTAAGGCACATAGATCTTGTAGGAACCATTATTTTACCGATGGTCTTACTTATTTTTTACCTAATGACCGGGTCCGGTATCGTTTTTGGATGGGCAAAACCAGTCCCTGTGAGTATAGGGAACTTAAGAAATCCTCAGAGAGATTACACGTTTGTATCTCTGGCCGGTCCTTTATCTAACATCCTCTTGGCCTTTGTTTTTGGACTCATACTACTTTTTTCAATAATAGCATTAAAAGGTCATAGCACCATTTTTACTATTGCAAGCATACTATGTCTTTTTGGTGTTAAGATAAATATTATTTTAGCCATGTTTAATCTTATTCCAATTCCCCCTCTGGATGGTTCGCATGTGCTGGCCTATCTACTTCCTTATTCACTATCGGTCAAATATCAGCAGTTTGCACGATATGGTCTCTTGATTATCCTGTTTCTCATGATCACCGATACCATAAAATACCCTTTCTTGCTTGCTGATTATTTCTCGAGGATTTTGCTTGGCTGGATGATTACTATAGGGCGTTTTTTTGGGTAGGCTGTTAATACACGCAGGAAACACTAATTTATTGGGGTGAGTGACGGGACTCGAACCCGCGACCACTGAGGCCACAACCCAGTGCTCTACCAGCTGAGCTACACCCACCACATTTAGATAGTGTTTACCATATTATTTTCTGGTTGGCAAGTGGATATTAGCATGTATCTTAGCAGTACAATAAGGAGTCACAAGTGAAAAAAGATGATAAAAATATAATCTTTAGACAGTTACCATCGGTAGATTCTCTATTGGAATCATCTGTCGTTAAGGAATTTTTGTTGACTACTCCTCGGGTCCTGGTGTTAAGGGCTATTCATTATGTATTAGATGAACTGAGAGAAAGGATAGATAGGGCACAGACAGCTGATGAATTGCCAGACTTAGCATTACGTACTGTAGCTGATCAGATACAAAAACGGATAATAATTCTATCTCAACCGAGCCTGAGACAAGTTATCAATGCCACTGGAGTCATTGTGCATACTAATTTGGGACGATCGCTACTGGCAAAAAGGGTTATTTCGACATTTAATGCCTTAGCAAGTTGTTATAGCAACTTAGAATATGATTTAAAGACTGGCAAAAGGGGTAGCAGGTATGTGCACGTGGAAGATATCCTTATGGAGTTGACCGGTGCAGAGGGTGCCATGGTTGTTAATAACAATGCCGCCGCAGTTCTCATTACATTAGACACTATTGCCAAGGGTAAGGAGGTTATAATCTCCAGAGGTCAATTGGTAGAGATTGGCGGTTCTTTTCGGATACCTGAGGTCATGAGAAAAAGTGGGGCGAGAATGTTTGAGGTGGGAACTACCAATAAAACAACTATTCGTGATTATGAGGCTGCTATTGTATCAAATACCGCTCTTTTACTTAAGGTTCACACGAGTAATTTTCAGACAGTAGGATTTACAGAGGAAGTGCCGTTAGACGCGCTTGTTGCTTTAGGAAAAGAGTATAACCTTCCTGTAATGGAGGATCTTGGCAGTGGTTGCTTTATTGATTTTTCTCGCTATGGGCTAACAAAAGAACCAACGGTTCAGGATTCTGTCGCAAAAGGGGCAGATATAATCACCTTTAGTGGCGATAAGATGCTGGGTGGACCACAATGCGGGATAATCCTTGGAAAAAAGGAGATTATTTCGGCAATAAAGGCGAACCAGCTGGCGAGGGCTCTCAGGGTGGATAAATTAACCATTCTCGCGCTTCAGGAAACATTGAACCTTTACCGGAATGAGAAGAAAGCACTACGGCAGATACCGACATTGAGAATGATATGCCAGTCGTATCAAAGTGTGTGTCGAAAGGCGAAAAAGCTATTGGATATGATTGGAAGGGTAGGTAATAGCGCTTTTTCTATAAGCCTATGTGATGGTTTTTCTCGAGTTGGTGGTGGCGCCATGCCTTTAGAGGAGATACGAAGTAGGCTTCTTTGCATATCTCCAGGGAAACTCTCAGCCACGCATATAGCAAATGCATTGAGTTCCTCTAATCCACCTATTATAGCACGACTTGAGAAAGATCAGGTTTTGCTGGATGCACGAACCATCCAGGAAAAAGAGATAAAAATTGTAGCCGAGGCTATAAAAATACTATCTTTAAAAAACACGATTACCTAAAAAAATTGGCGCCACCACGGATTTTTGAATCTTTCTATAAAGCCTTTAAAGCCAGACTAGTTAATTACTTTGCCTGGCCCGCTGTATGACTTACTACAATACTCCAAACTCTCCGTACCCCCATAAACCTCCCAGGTTTATTCATGCATGTGCCACCAGGGAGAGCTGTCAAAGGTGGATGCCAAAACTTCGGGCCTTCAAAAAAGTTATGTAAAAGGGTAAAGACTGCAGAAAATGATAAAGCGTTTCTTTGGCACGAAGCACAACTGATTATGCATTACAGGCTTTCTTTTAATTCCTTACCCGGGCGAAATCTGACAACCTTACTCGCTTTGATTTGAATCGGTGCCCCGGTCTGTGGGTTTCTCCCGGTTCTTCCTTTTCTATTAACTACCACAAAGGTTCCAAAACCAGCTAAGGGAAGTTTACCCTCTTTTTTTATGGTGTTTTTTGCAGCAGCAAGAAATGAGTTCAGGGCTCTTTCTGAATCGGCCTTTGTTAAACCTGTGCCGTTAGCTATTGCTGATATTAATTCTGCTTTTGTCATGAGTTTTACCCTCCTATTTTATTGTTTATTAAATGCCAAAGGTATTTCCCCTTATTGCTAGTACTTTTTTCCCCCTTTCCTTATAAATTTTTGTAGAGAATTTCTTTTAAAAGATAGATAGGTACATTGTTTAATAGTTACGGATGTTACGCAGGAAAGATATGAATACATTCTTAAAATGGATATAAACAAAGCTATGCGGAGTTCTTAGCACAGTGAAGTATCATTTTCAATAAAAAATTATGTAATTTGAAAATATTTTTTTCTCACTTATATAATAGCATAAATTAAATATTTAAATTTATAATATAAGCAAATAGATAGTATAATTACTTAAATCAAATTATGAATAATTAATTTTTTCGATTTCAATTAGTGAGATAGAAGTAAATCCGGCATTGACAAATGTGTGTTGAGATTATATTTTTAAAAACAATATATGCCATAGGAAATGTATAGCCACACAATAACGAGGTACAGGAATGGAAGAGATTATTAGAAGAGTAGCCAAAGAAAGCCGAAGAATTCAAGAGGGATTTGTTCAAAAAAACACCTCACAATTGATCAATTGTGCTGAATATATATCGAAAGCCTTTAAAAATGACAGAAAGCTTATGCTGTGTGGTAATGGTGGAAGTGCAGCTGATGCACAGCATATTGCTGCAGAATTTGTTAACAGATTTCTATTAGACCGCCATCCCTTACCAGCCATGGCACTCACCACTGATACCTCTATTATCACAAGTGTGGCCAATGATTACAGGTATGAAGACGTCTTCTCTAAACAAATCCAGGCCCTTGGTGTTGAAGGAGATATATTGCTTGCTATTTCAACGAGTGGAAACTCGAAAAACATTCTTTCTGCCATAAAGACTGCTAAGGAGAAGGGTTTATATACCGTTGGTCTCATAGGAGGAGATGGCGGAAAAATGCTCACATTAGTAGATTTATCATTGGTGGTTGTAAGCAACGAGACTCCTCGTGTTCAGGAAACCCATATTTTGGCAGGACACCTAATCTGTGAGTTGGTTGAGTATATTCTTTTTCAGAAAAACTCTTAAGGCTCCATAAATAGTCAGGATTAGTGGTTTCATAGGCGAAAGAACCTTAACTTGAGGCACTTATGAAATTTAAACCA
>CAZBBQ010000089.1:4565-6156 GCA_964489745.1 uncultured Desulfobacteraceae bacterium | reverse complement strand
TGAATCCACCTTATCTGATGTGGAAAGAATTTGACAAAGATCTCGCTAACGATTTCTCAAAATTTATAACAGGCAATCTGTATTCACGAACTGTCCTCACATTGCCAGAGAGACAGATGGCTGCCTGTGCTATGCTGGCAGCCATCCGTGCTGGTGATGAATTAAAACTTCATGTAAATGCAGCGCTCAATGTTGGCTGTGACCCAAAAAAACTCACAGAAATCTTTTTTCAGCTTGCTACCTATGCTGGTATGCCTGCGGTTAATGAAGCGCTTGAAATTTATCGGGAGGTTCTCAAAGAGAGGGATGAATGGCCGATTAAATAGAAAAGTCATTTGAAGGAGCAGCCCCTTTCTTTTATGGGAGAAAAAAATGAATTTTAAATCAGACAAAGATTTTACCCAATTGATACAAAATAAGGGAATCCTTATTAATGCTTTATAATCCATCATTTATCACCATGGCATTTTCTAATCTGTTTACCGTGTCAAGTTTTGGCACCTTCTTTCTCTTTCCCCTTCTTATTACAGGCTACGGAGGCTCTAAGTCAGACATAGGAATTATTATGGGTGTCTTTGCACTCTCCTCTGTCCTCTGTCGCCCCTGGATCTCGAATATGATCGATCGGATCGGGCGGAAGAGAAGCTACACTGTTGGGTGTAGTATTATGAGCATCCTTCCGCTTATCTACCTCCTGTTTCGAGGGAACCTTTCTCACTTCTACCTTTCCCTTATTCTTGTACGAATTGTACACGGCGTAGGGTTGGCAATATGTTTTACAGCTTCGTTTACCTACATTGCTGACATTGTTCCTGAGGAGCGCTTAAATGAGGGTATCGGTATATTTGGGGTCACTGGCCTTACGGGCCTTGCCATCGGGCCTGTCATTGGTGAGATAATAATCACTGAATTCGGTTCTTCTGTCTTCTTTTGTGCTGCTACAGGAATGGCGACGCTTGGCCTGATAATCCATCTCCCTCTCTCTGAATCTTTTGTGCATGACTCTCAAAAATCCTCCCAGTCTTTTTTCGCAGTTTTCATAAAAAGAAAGATGCTATTTGTGGCCTTGCTCGCCTTTCTATTTGGATTTGGTTTGGCGGCCTCTGGCAGCTTCGTCTCTCCTTTTGCCAAAGAGCAGGAAATTGTATTTATTTCCCTTTACTACATTTCCTACTCTTTAGCAGCAGTTCTCACAAGGATCCTTGGTGGAAGGCTTGCAGACAGGATTGGAGAAGACCGTATCATCCCCTATGCACTCACCTTGACCGGGGGAGGTCTTTTGATTTTGATGTTCCTGGGGGGAAATGCGATTTTGGTCCTTTCCGGTTTGATATCGGGCTGTGGACACGGATTTCTTTTCCCATGCCTCAACTCTCTGGCAATACGCAACGAGCCGATCGATACCCGGGGAAAGATTACTGGTGTCTTCACAGGTGGGATAGATGCCGGGGCCTTTGTCGGGTCCATCATCTTGGGCTACATTGGACAATGGGCCGGCTTTCAGGTGCTCTTTTTTGCAGCAGGCCTTACACTCTTCATAGGGTTTGGAGTTCAGAGGTTTCAAGCGAAGAACAATATGTAAGTGGCTCCT
>CAZBBQ010000089.1:0-4465 GCA_964489745.1 uncultured Desulfobacteraceae bacterium | reverse complement strand
TGAATTACATAGGCCTCAAAGATTTTTAATCAAGGCAGCAAACTCTTTGAGATTTGTAACCGTAAAACTATCTTTGGATCTTTTTCCATCTCTGTCCAGATAATATGCCTGTATCCCTAAACTTTTTGGGATTAAATAGTCGAATTCATAGTGGTCTCCTATATGGATAGTACTGGATGGTTCTGTCTCCATGATTTCACAGATTTGCGTGTAAAATTGAGGAGTCTTTTTTACCTGTCTAAAATCAGATGTAGCTGAAAAGATTCTGGCAAAGAAATTCTTAATTTCTGCTTCCTTGATCTCAACTTCAACAAATTCTCGGGCTGCATTTGATATAATAATGAGGTCGTAGTATTGTGCCAGATCCTTTATCACCTCTTTCACCTCTGGGAATGGCCGGATTTTATCCCTATGTGTCTCCAAAAGGTTTTCCCACCTTCCTGGGAGCTCAAAATATTTAAACCAATATGTAATATCATACCATTCTAAGCTTAAGTCACCAATCTTTTCAAATTCGGCAATTACTATGCGCGTAGCCTCAGAAATGCTCATAGTATGTTTTTTTGCGTAAAGCTGAGGGATACCAATTTCCCATACAAAGGTTGTATAGGTGGGGTCAATAAGGGTGTTATCTAAATCAAAAGAGATCAGTTTTTTTTGCATATTCATTCCTTAGCCCTAAGAGGAATTCCTGGTTTGTCTCAATTATTGTTTTATTCTCCTGGCAATTTCTTTTCCTGTTATTATTCCACTGACCGAGGCCTGGATGAGACCCCTGGTTACGCCAGCGCCGTCTCCAGCTATAAAAAGATTTGTTACTTCGGATTCAAGGTGTTTTGTTAATTTTATTCGGTGAGAATAAAATTTTACTTCAATACCATAGAGAAGTGTGTGTTTTGAAAAGATACCTGGCGCGAGGTTATCCAATATTTCAAGCATCTCGATGATATCTTTAAGATATCGATATGGAAGAACAAAGCTCAAATCGCCTGGAGTTGCTTGATTGAGGGTAGGTTTTGTAATACATTTTAAAATTTTCTCTTCTGTTGATCTACGGCCTGCAAGAAGATCGCCAAGCCTCTGAATGATGGCCCCCTTTCCAAGCATATTCGCAAGAGAGGCGATATACTTGCCGTATTTAATTGGATTATGGAAGGGATCGGTAAATGTGCTACTTACGAGGATCGCAAAGTTAGTATTATTTGATTTTTTTTGGGTGTAACTATGGCCATTCACTGTAATGATGTCATCAGATTGTTCAAGGACGACTTCACCATAGGGATTCATGCAGAATGTCCTCACCTTGTCATCAAATGTCTTTGAATAATAGATTAGCTTGGCTTCATATGCCTCTTTTGTGAGAGGCTCCATAATAGATGCAGGCGCCTCTACCCGAAGTCCGATGTCTACTGGGCTATGAAGAGAGGGTAAATGCAATGAATCGGTTTGGGATTTCATCCACCCTGCTCCTATTCTGCCAGGGGCAGCCACTATAAAGCGGCTATTTATTATCTGGCCGTCTGTTAGTCTAACACCGGTCACCTCATTTTTATTCGTTAAAATTTCTTCTACCCTACATTCAGTCTTGATGGATATGTTATCAATAAGGTCTTGGCGCATCTTTTTTAAAACAGAGACACAGTTTTCTGTCCCCATGTGCCGTATCAGTGTGGGTACAAAGGTTAACCCAACCCTTTGAGCATCAGCAGAAAGAGTTTCTATTTCGTCCAGATGAGCGCCAAAAATCTTTTCAGGTGCCCCATAGCTGAGATAGATTTTGTCTGCTTTTTGCAAAAGTGTTTCCAATTTTTTGGTGGGTATAAGCTCATTCAGAAATCCACCAACCTCTGTTGACAGGTTTAATTTTCCATCACTGTAGGCGCCTGCACCACCCCATCCGCAAAGGAGATCTCGACCTGATCGCCTATCTCTCTTATCAATGTCTTTCCCCTGTTCTATAAGCAGGACCCTGTCGATGCCCATTTTAGCGAGTGTTAGGGAAGCAAAAATGCCGGCTGGTCCCGCCCCAATAATAATAACATCATAATCTGCCTTCATTGCCCGTATCCTTTTAAAAAAATGATATCTTATTAAATACCTCTAGATTTTTTAATTGTAAAGGATATCTATGCTAATTAAAATTGTTACTTTAGGTAAAATGTATTAGTATAATGTCTATAGGGAAGGAAAAAAAGAATCACGTGCGAAGAAGAGAAGATTATGGCTACTATAGGTGATGTTGTAGAGGTCTATTATAGGGAAAAGCCGGCTTTTTTTGCCAGGATTGACTCCATTACACCAGATATAAAAAAGAATTGGTTTATGGTGGAGCTTCTGATTTTAACTACGCCCCTGAGAAAAGTTACGTGGACATTAAGAGAAGAGTATATCAATGGTGTACCATTTACAATGGAAGGAAATGAAATAAGAATAGAGGCTGTAAATCCTCTTCCGATAGAGAAAGATTCTGGGGAGAATTCAGAGAAACCTCCTAGTAAGATTTTACCTAAGGATGGAAGAAAGGTATTACCTTTTAAAAAGCCTGAGAAGGACTCTAAAAAGGGTTCTTAAGCAAGCCTTAATAAAGATGGTAAGTCATTTCTATTATATAAACGGGATATTTTTTAAAAAGGATCGTACATAATCAGTTCATAAAGTTATATTGACAATTAATATTTGTTTAAGATAAATAGAAGGTATAGAGAATGTGAGCAAAAATATTGCAGGAGAGTAATTACTATGCTCAAAGCGATGACGATATCTTCATTAAATATGGACCCAGTAACGAATAGTCCAATAATCATCTTAAAAGAGATTGATGGTGAACAGACATTACCTATTTGGATAGGCCTGCTCGAGGCAACAGCAATTGCCAGTGAAATAGAAGGCGTAAAGTTTTCAAGGCCCATGACCCATGACCTTCTAAAGGATGTTATGGATAAGACGGATATCACGATCAATAAAATAGAGATTTGTGACCTAAAAGATAATACCTATTATGCCATTATTCATATAACGAGAGATGGTAAAACCTTGTCAATAGATTCTCGTCCAAGTGATGCTATTGCCTTGGCCCTCAGAGCTGAAGCCCCTATATTTGTTTCGGATGAGGTTTTAAAGAAATCTAAGCAGATTGAGGAGACCAGAGAAAGCGTGCCTGTGGATAAAAGCGAGCAAGGGAAAAAGTGGCAGGACATACTTGAAAAGCTCAAGCCAGAGGATTTTGGAAAATACAAGATGTAAGCCCTGTGAGCATATAGCTCATTTTAACGAGATAACAATCACAATAGCCAATAAGGAATATGTGCCTTCAAATTATAGCTCATTACCAACCAAAATAATCCCTTTAATATTTAGTTTATGATAGATCTCCATACCCACTCCCTATTCAGTGATGGTGAATTGCTTCCTTCGGAACTTGTAAGGCGTTTAGAAGATATGGAGTATTCCTGTGTTGCAATAACCGATCATGTTGATTCATCAAACCTTGATTTTGTTATCCCCAGGTTGGTGAAGGTAACAAAAGATTTGAATCAAAGGCAATCTGTCAGGGTCATTCCTGGCGTTGAGATTACTCATGTCCATCCGGAGTTTATGGAATCTTTTGTTGGTCAGTCCAGGGAGTTAGGCGCAGAGATAGTTGTAGTTCATGGAGAAACTATTGTAGAGCCTGTAGCTAAGGGGACCAACAGGGCAGCCATTCTTTCGGGTGTTGATATTTTGGCCCATCCTGGCCTTATAGCTATGGAAGATGTTACAATGGCTGCTGAAAGAGGTGTGTATCTTGAGATATCGGCTCGCCATGGCCATTGTCTTACAAATGGATATGTAGCCAGATTGGCAAAAGAATGCGGAGCAAAACTTGTTTTAAATTCAGATGCCCATTCCCCTCGTGACCTCATGACCCGCCAATTTGCTCAGATGGTAGCCCATGGGACGGGGCTGGGAGAAAATGCCCTTGAGGAGATGCTCGGCAATTCCCGCGAGCTTATAAATAAGATCCCCTGAGTTAGCCTCATCCCTTGCTACTCACTATTAACTGCTTGTTATACTCAACACATTCAATACACACAGCAATGAAAAAGCCTGTTATCTATAAGATATTAGGGGTTCTGATTGTTTTTTTCTGGCTCTTTGTTGTGGCAGAACTGGTAAAGCGGACAAATTGTAAACAAAAGAGCGCAGATGTTACACATATCGACAAGAATCGCTCCTTAGAAAACCGTTCAGAAGAATGGAAAGAGATTTTTTTAAAAGGGCGCAAGGTTGGATACACCGTTACAAGAGTTAAAGCGATTAAGGACATATTTGAGGTAAGTGAGGACATATTTCTTACTGTTAATTTAATGGGCTCAACACAGGAGATTCTGAGTTCTACAAAGGCGGAGATAGATGAAGAATTCCTTTTGAATAATTTTAACTTTTCACTTTCCTCTGGCCTCATTGAGTTCAAGATATCAGGCAC
>CAZBBQ010000088.1:3896-6273 GCA_964489745.1 uncultured Desulfobacteraceae bacterium | reverse complement strand
GAGGAAAAAAGTATTCCTTTCAGGGCACCCACTCGTCGAACAACCATCCCAGTAAATAATCCAATAATAATGATGGCCAGCGCATCAAATATTGTAGTCCATTTGGGTTTTTTTAAGAAATTGTTGGTAATGATATTATTTATGACTGTAGCATGGATTTCCAGGCCTGGATATTCACCGGAACTGGAAAGAGGGGTGTTCCGTATATCGTAGATTGCAATGGCAGTGGCCCCTACCATTACGATCTTATCCTTAAATGTCCCTTGTGGGATATTTCCCTGTAGTATATCGCATAGAGAGTAATGCGGGAATGTCTTTTCAGGGCCTAAGTAGTTTATGAGCATTTTGCCATCTTCGGCTGTAGGGATAAGCCTCTCACCCATTCTAATTCCTTGAAGGCCGTAATCTTTTGCCACCTCGACTATCAACTGGGGTTGGTCAAGATAATGCCAGACTGACTGGATGGAAAGTGGGGCATAAATATCCCGGCCACATTTGAAGACAAGAGGCATCCATCGGACAACACCGTCTTTGTCAGGCACCATATTAAAGTAGCCCGAAGAGTCAGCTGCCTGACTCAATATGTCAATATTGGCTTCAGGGATATAGGCAATATATTCAGCAATAAAAGGGTCTATCTGCATACCCTGCTCTTCGTACATGGTTATGGGATATTTAGAATTTTTGATCCTTTGAAGTTGCCTCTCTATATCTTTCTGTTCGATTCGGTAGTTGAGAGCAGCTTGGTTCATGTAAAAGAAATGCCCAAGAACTATCTTGGAATGAGATTTTTTGATTGCATTGGCAAGAATGAGATCATTGTCCGCTCTCTGCTTGCTCTCCTCAATAAATTCCCTTATTTTACTGTCTTTTAGGTGTAAGGATTCAAACTTTTGTTGGAATTGGTTAATGAGTTTAAGATTGGTATTCTTATCAGGCTCAAGGAAGCCGACGTCGAATCCTATGACCTTTGCCCCATCATTTGAGAGGTAGTCAATAAGCCTGGCAATCTTGGAACGCGGCCATGGCCATCTTCCTTCTTCATTAAGACTCTTTTCATCTATAACAGCAAGAACAACAGCATCATGAGGTTTCATCGTTCCTCTGGATTTAAATCTTAGATCCAGGGTTTTAAGCTCAACGATCTCAAGAAATGATGGTTCTATAAAGATGAAGATAAAAACGATCAACAACGTAAGATAGATTGTAATAGAGAAGGGATTTATTGAAAACAACAGCCTATATCTTTTGTTCATCCATTATTCCTTATAGAAGATAGTATATGTTTAGCCGTTGTATGTATGAGAAAATAGTTTCAATTAATATTCCTTACATTAGGCTAATCATATATGGTAAATAACCGTTAAAGTCAAGAAGAACGCACGCAAGGCAAAATTCGATTGACAAATTTCTCTACAGATTGATAGATTACATCATGCTCGTATATCGGCTGATATCCATGTTTAAAACACCTTCCGTTGGTTTAAAATCAGCCGTTATCTTTTCCTGATAAGCTAACTATGGGATAGAGATTAAAGATGTCTTTTTTGTAATGATATGCGTGACAATTTAAAACAATCCCAACCTCAAATATTAATATTCACAGACTTGGATGGTACCCTATTAGATGATCAAACCTACGATTTTAGCCCAGCACTCCCTGCCCTGAAGATTGTTCATTCGCGAAAAATCCCTCTCATCTTGGTAAGCAGTAAGACCCGGGCTGAGATTGAATTTTTTAGGGAGTTATTGTCGCTTGAAACCCCCTTTATAGCAGAAAACGGTGGGGGCATATATTTCCCGACTTCCTTTGCATTACCAAAGGAGTATCCTTATGAAAAGATCGACCGTTTTCATGCACTCTTTATGGGGAGGCCGATTAAAGAGGTGCTTGAGAAAAGCAGAAAACTAAAGGATGATTTTAACTTCAGAGGTTTTTCGGAGATGCCTGTTGATGAGATTGCATCTTTGACAGGTCTCACATTAGAGGATGCTCTACGTGCATCCAAAAGAGAGTTTGATGAACCCATACTATTGCAGGACTTTTCTGATAATAAGGAGATATTTTGCGAGAAAGCGGCACAGTATGGACTTGATTGTGTTCATGGGGGGCGTTTTATTCATCTATTTCTCGGTGGAAATAAGGGGAGGGCTGTAGAGAAAGTTCTGGATATTTATAAACAACGAAAGGGGGCAATTTTTTCTATTGCTCTTGGAGACAGCCCAAATGATATATCAATGTTAAAGGTAGTGGACAGGGCTGTGGTAATGCAAGGGCGAGATGGTACCTGCATAAAAGGTCTTACTCATCCTGATCTCATTACTTTAGAGGAAAATGGTCCTGGGGCATGGAACAGGGTGATGTTGTCTATTTTAG
>CAZBBQ010000088.1:0-3796 GCA_964489745.1 uncultured Desulfobacteraceae bacterium | reverse complement strand
CGAAAGCTAAACGCTAACTGGATGGTTATCATGATTCCGACAATAAAATGGGACAATAGCTGTATCTCTCTTATCGATCAGCGAAAACTTCCTGGAAAAAAAGAATGGCTTGTGTGTAGAACACTTCAGGATGTTATTACTGCAATCAGAGAAATGGCTATAAGAGGTGCTCCAGCTATTGGTGTGGCTGCGTCCATGGGTCTTGCATTAGGTTCTCAAACTATTACAACAGAGAGCTACAAAATCTTTAGAAGAGGATTTTTAGAAATGGCCCGGCAAATGAAATTAGCGAGGCCAACAGCAGCTAACCTAAGATGGGCAGTTGAGAAAATGATAAGGGTTGTGGAAATGATGAAACATAGCGCTGTAAAGGAGATCAAAGGAGCCCTTAGAAAGGAATCACAGGTTATCTTAGAAAGGGATATTGAAATAAATAAACAAATCGGTCAAAATGGCCTGCGACTTATTCCAGATAACGCAGCGATACTTACCCACTGCAACGCCGGAGCCTTAGCTACAGGGGGATATGGTACTGCCTTGGGCGTGATCAGGGCAGCTCATGAGGCTGGGAAAGATATCCACGTGATCGTTGACGAAACACGGCCATTGCTTCAAGGCATTCGCCTTACAGCATTTGAACTAATGGAAGAAAATATCCCAGTCAGGGTAATCGTTGATAGTGCCGCCGGTTATCTCATGCGAAAAAAGATGATAGATGTGGTAATAATTGGTGCTGATCGAATAGCCTCAAATGGAGATACGGCAAATAAGATTGGTTCCTATCAATTGGCCGTGCTTGCGAAAGAAAATGCAATCCCTTTTTATATTGCGGCCCCTGTTTCAACCTTTGATCCTGATCTAAAAAATGGGGAACTAATCCCTATTGAAGAAAGAGACCCAGAAGAGGTTACCTCCTTTGATGGTAATCTGCTTGGCCCCAAGGGTGTGGATGCCTTGAATCCTGCCTTTGATATTACTCCGGCAAAATACATTTCCGCCATAATCACCGAGAGGGAAATTCTCACACCACCGTATAAGAGCAGTATTAGTGATCTGTTTGGAACAAATGTGAAATAGGGTGATGGAAATGAATGTAAGGTCGCCTACACCCCTTTTTCTCGTGAAGGTTCCTTTCCCCTGAAGCTTTGAGTTGCGAGAAGGTAGATAAACGCAGCTATAAGGAAGCTGGGAATCGCTCCTCCTATCTGTAAGTACCTGCCAAACCAGAACACGAATGAACCAACCACCAAGCAGCCAAATGCTGTCCAATGGATCCCCTTTGTATACCAGTAAGTGCCACGAGTAAACAGTTCATCAGTCATCAGTGTTCGCTTATGAGTAAAAAAGTAATCCGCCAATACAATTCCGAATAGGGGACAGAAGATAAAGCCAATGATATCTAAAAAATGTACATATGTTCCTGGGTAACCGGCAAAGATGAGTGCAATAATAGTCCCGAGGGCGCCTCCGATAATAATTCCTTTTTTCTCTCCCAATTTTGGATAGATATTGAGGGCAGAAACCGAAGTAGAGTAGATATCCAAAAATGTGGTGGTAAAGGTAGAGAAGAGCACGATAATCATAGCAGGAACAAGGAGTCCAAAGGAGACCATCACTTCCAATACCATTGATTCTGGAGTTGGCGACTTGGTGGCTATTGCAGCACTTAATCCAATAAAGTACATCCACGAACTGATAATGAAATATCCAACCCATGTTCCCCAAAAGCTGCTGCTATCATTTTTTGCATATCGAGAGTAGTCACACACGAGCGCTAGCCATGAAATAGGCATAATTATCACGTAATCGAGCCCTACCATAAAGGGAAGGTCGCCCGTTGAACGAACCTTCAGCAATTGAGAGATCCCATACTCTTTGAATACTACATAGGTCATTACAATACAGAGAATTACCAGCGCGGTTACCGCTATACGATGAAGCCATTTCCAAAATCGGTGTCCAACAAGGGCCCATATAGTTGTTACCACACCAAGAAAAAGTATCCAGAACCTGGGGGTAAAGATGGAGGATTCTTGAGTAAATGTGGCGGTTGTCTGACCCCCAATCCATACCATGACCGCAGTCCATCCGATGAGCTGGAAAATATTCAGTACTGCCGGTATATATGATCCGCGGACACCAAAAGCTGGGCGTGTGCTCACCATGGTAGGAATACCATGCTGGCTTCCAATAATGCCACCCAGGGCCAGGGGAGTGTTTCCGATAATGTGGCCTAAGAGAATCACTATTAACCCCGTAATGTATCCCATGGGCACCAAAATACCACCGGCCCATATCTCGGCCAGAGAAACAGCTGCTCCGGCCCATAGAAGGAAGAAATCGAAACCATTTAGTGTTCTTTGGTTTCTCGGAATTGGTGTAACGCCATTCATGGTGTGCCTCCATTTAATGTTAATAACCAAACAATCAGGGCTCTCTAACCTTTATCTCCTGCGCTATCTTGAGAACCTTTTTAACTACCTCATCTGGATTTTTCCCAATCACCCGCACCATGGGTTCTTTGCCTACGTCCCCCCTGTCAAAGATAATATCCGGGATTTCACCTTGCTTTACTACTTCTTGTGTGCCCCATTCCAGCGAGGAACCTTCTTGTTCTTTTATCTGTGGAGGCTCGTCCGCCCTATCAAAGCTGCGGACCTGTAAACCGACATGTTTGCATGTTTGTATAATTTTTTCCGAGAATCGGATGTTCATTGCTGATCGGAAATTCGGATTGTATTTCATCAAGGTAAGTATAATGCTGGCAATGTGCTGGGATCCGCCAAATTCTGGGCCTGAAAAAGTAGCAAAAGAGTCATATAATTTTGTGATTCGACCAGGAAAGGCAGCCACATCCTCGAATTTTTCCGAAAAGGGAAGTGCGTACCCCAAATTAGACTGAACCTCAGGAATCAGATTACCGATTTTATTTGTTTGTAATTTTTTAATGGCAGCCTTTAGATCCTCTAATACTTGAAAACGTTCCTTTTCCTGTGCAATGATCGCATAAGGGTTGGTTGGGCCATGTCCTTTTCCCAGAGAAAGAGAAAACCTAATGGCAGTTGTCATAAAGGATTTGGCCTTTTCGACTGCTGTTTGAACCGTGCCTCCTTTCGCAAGTTCTGTGGCAAGCGCGGATGCAAAGGTGCACCCCGTCCCATGGGTATTTTTCGTAGGGATACGGGGTGTTGGGTATTCGTAGAATGTATTTCCATCAAAAAGGAGATCGACAATTTCTCCTTTCATATGCCCTCCTTTTACCAACACATTTCTGGCTCCTAAATGATAAATATGGCGAGCTGCCTCTTTCATTGTCTTTAGATTGTTAACTTCAATTCCGGCAAGGACCGATGCTTCAGGAAGGTTTGGAGTCACAACAAAGGCAAGGGGGATCAACAATTCGCGTAGGGCCTTTTGAGCATCTTCTTTAAGGAGGGAATCTCCACTTTTTGCCACCATCACAGGATCTACAATAACGCGCTTTATTTGGTATTGCCTTATTTTTTTGGCAACTAAACTGACGATTTCCAAACTCGAGAGCATGCCTATCTTAACTGCATCTACACCAATATCTTCGATTACCGAATCAATTTGTTTTTCGATGAATTCCAGCGGCAATTCAAAGATGGCCTGAACCCCAACGGTATTTTGCGCGGTAAGCGCTGTGATTACGCTCATACCATATCCGCCCAGCACAGTGATGGTTTTTAAATCAGTTTGTATTCCTGCTCCACCACCGGAATCTGAACCAGCAATAGTTAAAATCCTTTTCATAGCTACCCCTCTTTTATGATGG
>CAZBBQ010000087.1:0-6296 GCA_964489745.1 uncultured Desulfobacteraceae bacterium | reverse complement strand
CATTATAGCGTTATTTCAAAGACAGTAGTAACTACTTAGCCACTAAGGCACCAAGACACTAAGATTAAAGAATCAATTTTTTAATACCCTCTTTAATGAGGGTCATATTAAAATTAATCCACTCTCTTTCTTGCAATGAGCTCTTCCCCGCCCGCCTCGCCTGAGCTCGCGATGGCGGGCAGGCTTTTCAGATAAGGGGGTAAAACTCATATTTATCCTTTGTGTCTTAGTACCTTGGTGGCTACCTGAAAAGTTACAGACAGTATGTAATGGTGTGGTATATTTCACATTGCATTATAACTGCATGAAATGGTATAAAACTTCTCTTTGGAGGTACCGGTTTGAAGAAGAAGGTTATCGCACTACTATTTTTTGGCCTGCTTTTTGGTGTGGGCTTCCTTGTGTACAATGGTCAGCGAAATTTACAGATGAGGGAGTTGTACTACTCAGGTACCATTGAGGCAAAACAGGCGGAACTTGGCTTTCAGGTAAGCGGTCGAATTGTTGAAGTTGTGGTGAATGAAGGGGAATTTGTGAAAAATGATCAGCTCCTGGCATCACTTGACCAATCCGAATACAAGGCACGGTATGAAAAGGCACAGGCCGGTGTGGAGCATTCTATAAAAAATGTGCAGAGACTGGAGGTAGTTCTCGATCTCTATAAGAAGACGCTTCCAAATGAGGTTGCAAGGGCTACGGCAGGTGTAGAGGTGCTGAGCTCACAATTGCGTGAGTTGGAGGCCGGGTATAGGGCCCAGGATATAGAGAGTGCCAGACTGACGTTTTTGACTGCTCAAGATGTTATGGAAGAGGCAAAGAAAAACAAGGAACGGTATGATAATCTCTTTACAAAGCGGCTTGTTACGGAAAGGGAATGGGACGGTGTAAAATTAAAATATGAAACTGCCGTAAAAGAGTTTGAAAAGGCCAAGGAAACATTTGATATGCTCCGTGAGGGGATCAGAAAAGAAACTATTCAGACTGCACGAGCTCGACTTGCTGAGGGAAAGGCTGTTCTCAGACAGGCAAACAATAATTTGCAGAAAATACAGGTGGCAAAAAAGGAAGTCGAGGCAGCCATGTCACAGGTTAAGGTGGCTCAATCATCCCTTAAAGTGGCTGAAACGCAACTGAGATATACGCAATTACGAGCACCCTTTGATGGGATAATAAGCAGCCGGAATGTGGAGCCTGGCGAAGTGGTGTTACCTGGACGAGAGGTGCTATCATTGTCAGATCTTTCATCCGTTGACCTGAAGATATTTGTTGGCGAGACAGAAATCGGCAGGGTTAAGCCGGGCCAGTTAGCTGATATAAAGGTTGATACCTTTCCTGATAAGACATATAGCGGAAAAGTATCATTTATCTCACCTGAAGGGGAATTCACGCCAAAGATTATCCAGACACAAAAAGAAAGGGTAAAGCTTGTCTACCTTGTCAAGGTGCTGATCCCAAATCCCGACCTTGAATTGAAGTCAGGAATGCCTGCCGATGCCTGGTTACGATAATGACCCGCCTGACATGAAACCTGATACACCTTCCGAGAACTCACTTATTCAAGTACATAACGTTTCTAAGAGCTTTGGACTCGTTGATGCTGTCAAAAATGTTTCGTTAGATGTAACGAAGGGCGGCATATTCGGTCTGGTAGGTTCTGATGGAGCAGGAAAATCAACACTGCTTCGAATGATAGCAACTATGATCAGGCCATCTTCAGGGAGAATTGTAATAGACGGGCTGGATGTAGTGTCCCAAAGGGCACACATAAAACACTTGATAGGATATATGCCCCAGCGTTTTGGGCTTTACAAGGATCTCACGGTTGGGGAAAATCTTGATTTTTTCATGGACATTTTCGATATCTCCGGGCCTGAAAGAACCAAGAGAAAACAGCGGTATCTCGGTTTTTCAACCCTTCTCCCTTTCACTGAAAGGCTGGCAGGTGAGCTCTCTGGAGGTATGAAGCAAAAGCTGGGTTTGGCGTGTGTTCTGGTTCATGAACCACGGGTTCTTATCCTTGATGAGCCTACCAATGGTGTTGATCCCGTATCCAGACAGGAGTTCTGGGACATCCTTCAAGACATGAAGCGGGAAGGCATGACAATACTTATTTCAACGGCCTATCT
The DNA here is from genome assembly GCA_964489745.1 of uncultured Desulfobacteraceae bacterium. GTDB lineage: Bacteria > Desulfobacterota > DSM-4660 > Desulfatiglandales > B25-G16 > B33-G16. Next base: position 4,170 of record CAZBBQ010000087.1, on the reverse strand, counting down.
GGATGAGGGAGAAAAATGTGATCACCTGGCCCTTATGCATCAATCCCGTATTTTTATAACCGCAACCCCTCAACATATTCAATCCCATTTTCCCAGCCTTGAAGAGGCAATAATCGACCGTATAAAGGAGGTAGACAAGGAGCTTTTACATGATACGTTCAGGTTCTGAGGCTATTTATGTGGAAGATCTCGAGAAGAGGTTTGGCCGATTTGTTGCCGTAGATAAAATTACCTTTTCTGTCAAGCGAGGAGAAATTTTCGGGTTCCTCGGTCCGAACGGTGCGGGAAAATCGACCACCATACGTATGCTTTGCGGCATTATAACCCCTACTTCAGGTTATGGAAGGGTTGCAGGGCACGATATCTTTTCAGATGCTGAGGAGATTAAGCATTCCATAGGGTATATGTCACAGAAATTTTCCCTTTACGAAGATATGACCCCATTTGAGAACATACGTTTTTATTTGGGTATCTATAACGTACCATTCAAGCAGTGGGAAGATCGAATCGAATGGGTGCTTGACATGACCCGGTTGCAAGATGTCAGATACCGAATAACTCGGGAGTTACCTCCTGGATGGCGTCAGCGTTTGGCTCTGGGCTGCGCCCTGCTTCACCGCCCTGAAATCCTTTTCCTGGATGAGCCTACCTCAGGAGTAGATCCAATCACGCGGCAGAACTTCTGGGAATTTATCAATCACCTTGCACAGGATGGGATGACGGTTTTTGTGACCACACACTATATGGATGAGGCTCGTAACTGCCAGAAAATCATAATGATCAACGAGGGAAGGATTGTGGCCACTGGTAGCCCATCAGAGATAATTTGCACAATATTTCCCGAGCGACCAGACGCAGACCTGAATGATGTGTTCATCCATTTGATGTCACGAAAAGAGAGATAATTGAACATCATACACATCAAAGCTATTGCAAAAAAAGAATTTTATCACCTGATCAGAGATTTTAGAAGCCTCTTTTTGGCCTTTATCATCCCGATCCTGCTTATTTTAATTTTTGGGTATGCCCTGAGCCTGGACGTGGATAATGTCAAAACCGTGGTGGTCGATTATGATAGCACTGAATTAAGCCGGGATTTTATTCGAAGACTTGACGCATCTTCTTATTTCAATGTTATCAAACACCTTTCGAATACCGTTGCCGCCACGGAATATCTTGACCAGGGATGGACAACCATGGCTATAATTATTCCACCGAATTGGACCAGGAGTATTAAGGCAGACCGTGAAACACCTCTCCAGGTGCTGCTCGATGGGAGTGATCCCAATTTTGCCGGCATATCGAGGGGCTACATTACGGCCTTTGTTGAAAGGTACAATCGTGATCGTCTCCTTGATTTTCTGAATCGCCAAGGAAAAGAGAAAATAAAACCACCGGTCGAGGCACGAATACGGGTCTGGTTCAACGAGGACCTGGAGAGCCGTAATTTCATTGTCCCTGGAATTATTGCAATTATCATCATGATCGTAGGCGCAATGTTAACCTCGTTGGTGGTAGCACGGGAATATGAAAATGGCACCATGGAAACGATACTTTCACTGCCAATACAGGCCGGAGAATTTTTAACGGGTAAGGCTATCCCCTATTTCCTGATAGGATTTGCCGATGTGCTTGTGGCTGTTTTTATGGGTCAGGCCCTGTTTGGAATCGTCATGCGATCGAATTTCTGGCTGATGGTGCTGGCATCTTCCCTGTACCTTTTAGTGGCGCTGAGCCTGGGGCTCCTTATTTCCATTGTGACGAAATCACAGCTGGTGGCCAATATTCTTGCGGTATTGATCACATACCTTCCATCACTGCTTCTTTCTGATTTTGTCTTTCCAGTAGTGAATATGCCCACGGTACTGCAGCTCATCACCTACGTGGTGCCCGCCACCTATTTTATTGATATATTGAATGGCCTGTATTTACGGAATCTTGGACTGACGAATCTATGGATGAGCTACCTTATTCTTGCTGTAATGTTCATGGTGCTTTCAGTATCAAATCTTGTATTGATGAAAAGAGAGGGCATGTAAGATGAGCTGGCTCAGAATTCGGGAATTTGTGAGAAAGGAATTTATCCAGCTTTTTAGGGACAAAAAGAACAGGCCTCTCCTGATTATAGCCCCTCTTGTGCAGTTAATTGTGTTTGGCTATGTGGTAACAACAGATGTGCGTGATATCAGAATAGGTTTTCTGGATCAGTCAATGACAAGAGAAAGCAGAATGCTTATCGATGCCTTACATGCTAACACGACCTTTAGAATAATAAAATACTCGCAAAACCCAGAGGACCTGGAAGAACTACTGCTTACCCGAAAAATTGATCTTGCTGTAAAAGTCGGGCCGGATTTTACCAGTAAGATCAGGAAAGGACAAACCGCAGGAATACAGATTATCGCAGATGGCAGTATGAGCAACATGGCCTCAGTAAGGATAGCCTATGCCTCATCAGTGATAAATGGATTTAATCAACGTTTGCTTGCGGAGCTCTACCCGCAAAAAATTGTCTATGGCAAAATAGATGCCAGGATACGGACCTGGTATAACCCTAACCTCTATAGCCATAATTTTTATGTTCCGGGTATAGTGGCATTTTTGATCATGCTTACCACGTTGCTATTCACCTCAATGGCAGTTATAAAGGAGAGGGAGGCAGGAACCATGGAGCAGTTGATAGTTACACCTATACGACCATCAGAATTAATCCTCGGCAAAACGATTCCTTATGTAATCATTTCATTAGCACAGATGGTAGGAGTAAGCCTATTTGCAATTTTTTGGTTCAAGATTCCCTTTAATGGGAGTGTGCCACTCATATTTTTTGGCGCACTTCTTTTCATAATGAGCACCTTGGGTCTGGGGCTATTTATATCAACCATCTCTGCCACACAGCAACAGGCCATGATGACCACCTTTTTTTTCATCCTTCCCCTTTTCATGTTGAGCGGTTTCGTTTTCCCCATTGAGAATATGCCAGCGGTGATTCAATGGTTGACCTATTTGAATCCTCTGAGGTATTTTTTAGTTATTATCAGAGGGATATTCTTGAAGGGGGTGGGCCTGAAAATACTGTGGCCCCAATTTGTTGCATTGATGTTTCTCGGGGCGATTGTGTTTGCAGGCTCGATAAAAAGATTTAAAAAGAGGCTCGATTAACACGAGAGTATAAAATATCAGATAGGAGAAACCAGTAATGATATATGTGGTCGGGATTGATATAGGTTCTGCCTTTTCAAAAGGTATCCTCATGTGTGATCAAAAAATTGTAGGCTCGTATATAATGCCCTCCGGAGGAAATTATACATTAGCTGCTGATAGGATTAAAGAGGAGCTGCTTTCCAAGGCAAGGTTATCCTGGGATGACATTTGTTATTCAGTTGCGACTGGATATGGTGCAAAAAATGTGAGTTTTGCAAATGATATGGTTACGGACATATCCTGCCATAGCAGAGGAATATTTTATCTTTTCACCTCGGTAAGGACAGTAGTTGATGTCGGTGATCTCTTTAGCAAGGCCTTTCGGATTGATGAAAGGGGAAATTCGCTCACATTTCTATTAAGCGGCAAGTGTGCTGGTGGAAGCGCCAGAATCTTACAAGTAATTGCCAGGGTTTTACAGGTAAAGGTGGAGGAGATAGGGGAGCTGTCGTTACGATCCCGGAAAATGATAGATTTTAACACTGGATGTGCTGTTTTTGCAGAGACCGAGGCAGTGTCAAGGATAGCTGAAGGTGCTTCCAGGGAGGACCTTCTGGCCGGGATTCACAGGGCTTTGGCAGCACAGATCAATAGCCTGGCAGAGCGAGTAGGGATTGAAAGAGATTATGCCCTTGTTGGTGGTGGGGCACAAGATGTGGGGCTGGTTAAGGCAGTTGAAGAGATAGTAGGTTTTGAGGTTGTTGTGCCGGAAAAGCCCCAACTGACAGCCGCTATTGGAGCGGCTGTCATAGCTGGTGAGAAAGTTAAAAGTGCCTAAAGTTCAAAGTGAGCTAAAGCTAAGGATAAGATTATCTATAATTTGGTATTTAAAATTTAGAAACATACTTAAAACAATGTGAAAAACCCAAAAACCCTAATTCCTAAATCCAAAATCGCACTATAAAAAGTTCTATTGCCTCAGTTGCAAGTTGACAGAATAGTAAGTAATCACCAGTAACCAGTATC
>CAZBBQ010000086.1:0-6305 GCA_964489745.1 uncultured Desulfobacteraceae bacterium | reverse complement strand
TTTTCCTTCACCTCCTCCTTTGTTACAACAACAAATTCCCAGGGCTGGGTGTTTAAGGGAGAAGGCACCCAGACTGCACCTTCCAGAATCTTTTCAATGACCTCCTTACTGATTGGTTCAGGCAAAAAACTCCGGTACCTTTATCACTCTTTAATAGCCTCAAAAATCTCCATCGCTCCACTCCTTTCTTTTAAAAGGAATTTCACAAAAATAAAACGTGCATCATCTCGTGATATTTTAAAATCCCTCTACTTATCCTAACTTTGAAGGATCTGGGCGATTTCGTCCACAAGGGGCTTAGAACCCACATAGAGGGCTGTCCGTTGGTGCTGGTTCTCTGGTTGAATTTCGAGAATCGAAGCACCTGTTTCATCAACAGCATCGCCGCCGGCCTCACGGCACATGAATGCCACAACGGCTGACTCATACATGAGACGCAATTTTCCCTGCAGGCGATTTTTTTCAGGTTTTGGGTGATTAACAATGGCAGGATACATGAACATACCGCCGTTAGAAAGAATCCTGTGGAAATCTGCAGCCAGGGCGCCAAGGTATCTGAAGGCGTATTTTCTTTCTTTTTGTGCAATCCAGTCTTGTACCCTCTCAGAAAAAGTGTATCGGTTTGCCTCATTAAATGACAGCTCCCAGGTCTTGCTATTCTCTGGAAGTATCATGCGAAAAGGCTTGACAAAGCTCATGGTCTCATCGATTTGGAATCGCCAAGTGCCGGATTCTCTGAGCGCAAGGGTAAATGTGCCGGTGGGAATCACAAACATGCCGGCCGCTATATATTCTTTCCCTGCTCGCAAATGACCATCCTCCGGTCCATCCAGGTTTCGCTTGGCAATACCAAATAAAAAACCGACCGGCAGTCCATGAGATACATTTGATGAGCCATCAAGGGGATCGAAATACACAAAATAACGCCCGCCTTTAGTGTCCATCTCAATGACTTCTTCCGCTTCTTCGCTAACTGCATGTATCACTCGTCCGGAACTCTTTAAATAATGAATAGTAATGTCATGTGCAATCTGATCCATGCGCATAACATCCTCGCCTTGCACATTTACTGTGCCAGCCAATCCCAAATTCCCTTTTAAGGCACCCGTCAAATAGTAGTGCTGGATATGCTTAGCCGCACTGATTAAAGCATCCATCAAAGTCAAGAAATGGTAAGTACGATTATGTCTCTCCTGATGGTGAAGGATAAAATTCATAAAGGTCTCTTCAAAATACATGTTTTTCCCCTTTAATAAAAAGATACGTTGTTATGTATATATTACAAAGCAATATTAAAAAAATTCTATAAATCTTTCAAACACAGTGACCCGTTATAGCCCACATATAATCCGTTAAAATAAAAAATGTGGCTCCATAATCCCACCTGTCAAATCAACAAGGGAATTGGATATAGGAGAAAGAAGATACAATCCATCTCTCAATGTGAGAAATGGCATTTTAGTAACCGCTAATCTTCTGGTTCGACCCACACAATATTGTTTCTATTCACAAAGAGGACCTTTCCTGAAATATCTTTATGTTCCGCATCAATTAAAACAATAAACGGATTGTCTCCTTTAGTGAACACGTCAGATACTCTATCTTTTATACCTATATTTACTTTTCCTAATATCGTTGAGCCATTTATGGTTTTGATAGTAACTTTTCTATATTCTCTTTTGTAAGGATCTTGACTTTTTTCCATACCGATAACCTCCCCTATACGGTTAAACGACCTCCCGCAAACAGTAATGTTCCATCCTCATATTCCACAGGCTGTCCATTTTCTACTCATGTTTTCTTAAAGGCCTTCCCCCGCAATGTCATAAATAGAGCGTAAAGATACCTTAAGGCCATCACTTATAGTTACCTAACACATGGAAAGTAGACATTCACCCGTTGTATTTGATGTGGAAATTGATGATTCGGCACATGGAAACCAAGTTTTAAGGAATTACAAGAAAAAGGATTTCTCATGGAAAGAAGATTTAAAAATGATAGGCTTCCTCTTTTAGGCAGAGAGGACAAAAAACCTTGCTGATTGGATTACTGCATTATAAGGGGTATCATATTTTATCTCAACACGATTCCCCTTATAACGGTAGCTTAGCAGACTAAAGCCTAGTGACGTTCTTGGCCTTGGGTCCTCGGTCTGTCTCTTCCACCTCAAAGCTTACTCGCTCACCTTCAGCGAGTGTCTTGAATCCAGACGAGTCAATTGAGGAATAGTGTACGAATAAGTCATTGCCGTCTTCCTGCTCGATAAAGCCAAACCCCTTCTTATCACTAAACCACTTTACCGTTCCTTCTGCCATAGTACTAACCTCCTATTAAATAAATTTCTTCCATGGTCCCAAACCTCAGGTCGCCACTCTGGCAAAGGACACTATCCTTCAGAGCGAAGCTACCCCGCAAATAGAACCGATCCATTAAAGTAAAAAACCATAATGCATAATTTATCTATATGTCAAGCGAAAAGAGTATTTTAGCTGCACCTGCTGTGAAAATTGTTGCTAAGGACTTATCGCTTAAAAATTTTGACAATTTTTGAATAATTGTTATAGTATATTTTTGTTGAAGAAAGTAGTTTAAGGGGCTTCAACAGTATGCCTATTTTTGAATACCATTGCATGGAATGTGATAAGGGTTTTGAGATTATAGTATTGGGTGATCAGGAAGTGCTTTGCCCTCTCTGCACAGGAAAAAATGTTATAAAACTTCTTTCTACCTTTAGTCATAAAAGTAAAGGAGAGTTTTCAAGTTCAAAGGAATCTTCCTGCAGTTCTTGTAGCGCCACCAGTTGCAATACCTGTGGCACATTGTGAGAAGGTTTTCTCACATCGAATCTTGAGCAGTGCCAGATGCTCTTTAAAATATGGAGGCAGTATGGAGATCAAAGAAATAACCTTAGAAAAATTAGATGCTGAGAAATTTATCGCGGAAAAGATTGAAGAGATTTCCTCAACTATTGGTAATGGGGTGGCTATCAATGCCTTGTCTGGAGGTGTTGATTCATCGGTTGTAACTATCCTTGGACACAAGGCATTAGGTGATCGATTTAAGACATATTTCATTGATAATGCCCTCATGAGAGAGGGAGAACCCCAATACATTGTTTCAATATTTAAAGATTTAGGGGTAACGGTTGAACTAATAAAGGCTGATGAAACCTTTTTTAAGGCATTAAAAGGTCTCACCGACCCCGAGGAGAAAAGAGAGGCTATCACACGCTCATTTTATAAAGATGCCTTTGCTCAGTTAGTGAAAGAAACTGGCGCGAAATATCTTTTTCAAGGCACTAACTACACAGATGTAGAAGAAACTGTTGCAGGGATTAAAAGGCAGCATAATATCCTTGAGCAGCTTGGAATCGATCCACAGAAAATGTACGGATATAAAGTTTTAGAGCCATTGATTCAACTGCGAAAATCAGCGATCAGAAAGGTCGCTCAAGTAATTGGCTTACCAGAGGAGCTATACAATCGACCGCCTTTTCCTGGTCCTGCACTAGCGACAAGAGTAATCGGAGAGGTTACACCTGAAAGAGTAACAATTTTACGAGGCGCTACCAGAATTGTTGAAGAAGAACTATTGAATAGTGGTGCATTCCAGTATTTGGCTATTCTCCATGATGATAGGGTTACCGGGATACGAGAAGGAAAAAGAGATTATGGGCTTCAAATCGAGGTCAGGTGTTGGGAGAGTACAGACGCAAAAATAGGATCGCCAACCAGGCTTTCTTGGGACGTTTTAGACCGATTGGCTGAGCGACTCACAACCGAAGTGCCCGGTGTTGTCAGCGTTACATACAATATTACCAAAAAACCACCTTCTACTATAGAAGCGATTTAGCCAATTTTAACCTCTTTCTAACAGAACAAGTAACCAAAAATTAAGAAAAAGATAGGGTTACACGATCACCCTCAATGGGTAAAAAGAATGGACAGAGGAGCTACTTATCCATCATAATAATGCTGCTATAATGAGCTATAACCCCTTCATTCGTCTGATCAGTATCTGTAAGAACTACAATCCCTATAAGGTGAGGGGGAGATCCTCTAAAGAATTTCTGAAAGTCTTCAATGAGATTACGCTTTTCCCACACCCATCGGCGTGCCCTCTTGTTTCCACTTTCAACAATCACCATCTTATGATTTTTTGAACCTGGATAATCAATAACTTCCCCTTTAAGGACATTGCTTCCCCAGATATAGTCGATCTTAAAGCCACGTGGCTCTTTGCCTCCTGACTGAATCCCGAAGGATTTGAAAAGTTTTAAAATCTCTGGTGGTCCCTTCAAAGGCTTTGGTGCAGCCTTTCCAAAAATAACCCTCACCCTGGCAGCAGAATCGTTCCTGTCCTTCTGGGCTTCAATTGCCATTCCTACTACCCTATTTATTTTCCAGCGCCATACGAGAACTGGAAACTTCTTGAGATCAATTTCAAGCCTTCGTAAAACACCAGATGCGCTTCCTAAGCTCTTTACCCTGAGAACAATCCTTTTTTCCTCCTTGTTTAGAGACAGTTTGTTCTTAGCCGTTCGAAAATAGGGAATAACCTCCCATCCCTCAGGCACAGTGCTTGACTTTTTTTCTTTTTTAAAACCAAGGAGCTTGGACGTGGCCTTTCCATGAGATGGGCTCAAAAAGAACAGCAGAATCCCCAACACGATTATACATGTCCAAATTTTTGCAATTCTTGGCTCTATTTGCATCTTATCTCTCCCCTACCCTCTTAATTATTTTCCTTCTGGACCTGATGTCAAGGTAATTTATCTCCTTTTATTGTGTGCTTATAAAACTTTTGCAACCGCCCGCCCGTTGTGCTTTGTGCAAGTCTTTTTTAGAAACGAAAACCGAATAATGAATATGCAAATACAAGATCTTGCAGGGTACCATCAGCAAGGTTATTGACATAATTGTTAACTCTCGATAATATCTAAACCCTTACATGAGTTAATTGGAGGTAACATATGAAAATAAATCCTGACTATATAGCACCCTGTGGTCTCTATTGCGGAGTATGTGGTATTCTGTATGCAACACGTGAGAATGACCTGAAGTTTAAAGAAATACTGGCTGGTTTTTATAGTGATAAACTCTCTAAAAGTGAAAAGCTCTCTGTTGAAGACATTCATTGTAATGGCTGTTTGTCGAGCGAGCCATTTTATTTCTGCAAAGAATGCGCTATTAAAGATTGTGTAACAAAAAAGGGGTATTCAGGCTGCCATGAATGCACAGATTTTCCTTGCACATTAATAGAAGAATTTCCCATACCTCTTGGAAAGAAGGTCATCCTTAGGGCTATCCCCTATCGGAAAAAAGTTGGAACAGAAAAGTGGATAATAGATGAGGAGGCGCGCTATATCTGCCCAGAGTGTGGCCATAAGCTTTTCAGGGGCGCGCAAAGATGTAATAAGTGTAAAACACCTGTTGATTTGGATTAAAGGAAAATACAATAACAGCCCACTCGTCCCGCTTTATTCTGATACATAAAAGTGGTATTAGACACGGTGAGATAACTGAAAAAAATTTATTGAAGAGAAACGAACGGGTGGTGAATAATCAGCAATCTTTAAGCAAAATAAGGAGAAGGATTATGCAACTAACAGCCATGATCGTGAATCTTATCTATTCTATCATAGGTGGAGTGTTAACATTACTATTCATGTACTTCGGCTACAAATGGTTTGACAAATTCACCAAATTTGATACCTCCAATGAGCTCGCTAAGGACAACAAAGCAGTCGGGTTGGTTGTAATGGGAATTTTTATTGGTATCGGAGTTGCTGTGGGTCTGGTTATCGGATTAGGTCTTAATTAAGGGACAGATTCAGTCACAATAATTCTTATAAGGCTTATAGTATCGTAATAGATACTTTGAAATTATGTAAATGATAGGTTTTGTAAATGGGAGAGTATATCCTAAAGGCATTGATAATTACTTTAGCGCTTGTTTTTGTAGCACCAGAGGCACCTGCCTGCGCTGCGAGCACGGCCATCGGCACGATAGAGAATTTTCCTAAAGTAACCTCAAGAAAATGGACACGTAAGTATGATCAGTATTTTAGAAAATATACGAAAAGATATTTTGGGGCTGGCTTTGAGTGGAAATGGTTCAAGGCCCAGGCCATAGCCGAATCAAACCTTAAAGCGGATGCCAAAAGTTGGGTCAACGCAAAAGGAATAATGCAGCTCATGCCAAAAACATTCCATGAAATCAAAAAGAAAAACCCCTCCTTTGTGGATATCAATGAACCACGCTGGAATATAGCTTCAGGCATATACTACGATCGCCAACTTTTT
>CAZBBQ010000085.1:2220-6321 GCA_964489745.1 uncultured Desulfobacteraceae bacterium | reverse complement strand
ACTGTATGGTTCTCATTTACTGTGTAAAAGTCTATTTCTTTTTCTCTACACCTATCTTCAACAAGAGGGCATCTCCCCTGAAACTTACACCCTGGAGGTGGGTTAAAAGGGCTTGGAACATCACCTGTAAGTGTTTTCCGCGTACCACGATCGTCTGGATTGGGTTCGGGTATGGCTGAAAGTAATGCGAGTGTATATGGATGGAGAGGATTATTATACATTTCCTCTATCGGTGCATATTCCATTATGTGACCCAGGTACATTACAGCAACCATATCACTGATGTAACCAACGACATTAAGGTCGTGGGAGATAAAGAGATAGCTTAGCCCCAAGGTATTTTGTAGCTCTTTCAGAAGATTAATAATTTGGGATTGTATAGAGACATCAAGCGCCGATACTGGCTCATCACATATAATTAATGAGGGATTAACGCTCAAGGCCCTGGCTATTCCGATGCGCTGTCGCTGACCACCACTGAATTCATGGGGGTAGCGATCAGCGCTTGAAGAAGTAATACCCACCATATCCAGGAGCTCTTTAATACGCCGCTTTCGCTCATGGTGTCCTTTTGTTGCCAATGTTCGCAGTCCTTCTTCAATAGATTGTCCAGCAGTCATTCGGGGATTTAAAGAACCAAAAGGGTCTTGGAAAATGATCTGCATCTCTTTGCGCAAAGGCTTCATTTCATTCTGAGAAAGGCTGGTGATATCCTTATTCCGGTACATGATTGTGCCTTCATCAGGTTCCAAAAGCTTTAAAATAAGTCGGCCGATTGTGGATTTACCACATCCGCTCTCCCCAACCAGACCCAATGTTTTCTGCTTGCCAATAGAAAGATCCACCCCATCAACGGCCTTGATCCAGCCAATAACATTTTGGAAGAATCCCCTGTACACTGGGAAATACTTTTTTATCCCTCCTACCTTAAGCATCGTGTTGTTAGTCTTTGGTAACATAGGTAGAAATTCCTTGGCTCTTATCTGAATAAAGCACTGGACAGCGACTCAGGTGCCCGTTCCCATACTCACACATGTGTGGAAAATCAATCTTGCATGTATCAATAGCAAAATCACATCGGGGATGAAATGGACAGCCAGACGGCTTATATGCAGGGTCTGGCACTGTTCCAGGGATGCTATGAAGTGTGCTTCCCCGTTTTGTTGGGTTCGGCAGTGATGCAAGAAGTCCCTGAGTGTAAGGATGGCATGGCGTATGAAAAATCTCTTTTGCATTGCCTTGCTCTACAATGATCCCTGCATACATTACATAGATACGATCGGCAATATTTGCCACCACTCCAAGATCATGAGTAATATAGAGCAGTGACATTCGCCGGTTTTTTTGAAGCTCTTCAAATAGGTTCAGGATCTGCGCTTGAATGGTGACATCAAGGGCAGTAGTTGGTTCATCAGCAATCACCAAATCAGGATTGCATGCCAATGCCATAGCGATCATAACACGCTGTTTCTGCCCACCGCTGAGCTGGTGCGGGTAATCTTTAAGACGCTCCTCAGGCGAAGCGATACCCACATCTTTAAGGAGTTGTATACATCTTTGTTGTAGCTCTTTCTCATTCACCTTTTCATGGACCGTGATGGCCTCTTGGATCTGGTCCTGTATGGTAAATACGGGGTTTAGAGAGGTCATAGGTTCCTGGAAGACCATGGATATGTGGTTTCCACGAATCTTCTGCATTTCTTCTTCACTAAAGTCCAGGAGATTTTGCCCGTTGAATAGTACTGTGCCGCCCATAATTTTACCAGGGGGTTGAGGGATAATCCCGAGGATAGTTAATGCAGACACACTTTTTCCACAGCCCGATTCTCCAACGAGACAGACTGTCTCTGCTTTTTCGATATCAAAGCTTACCCCATCAACCGCTCGAGAAACACTTCCATCGAGCTGGAAATAAACCTTTAAGTCTTGGACGGAAAGCATCAATACCTCTCCCTGAGCTTTGGGTTAAGCATGTCCCGCAAGCCCTCGCCAAAGAGATTGAATGAGAGCACCACAATCAAGATGGAAAAACCTGGAATAAAGGTGAGCCAGGGTGCATCGAAAATGAAACGCTTTCCATCAGAAAGAATATTACCCCATGTGGCATGGGGTGGCGGAACGCCAAATCCGAGAAAACTCAAACCTGCTTCTGTGAGAATAGCGGTGGCAATACCAATTGTAGCAGATACCAACACTGGCGCAATAGCATTCGGCACCATATGACGAAATATAATCCGAAGGTTGCTGATCCCAAGGGCCTTGACAGCAGTTACAAAATCCTGCTCTCTTAATGAAAGAAATTCAGCCCGTACAAAACGAGTGGTGCCCATCCAGCTTGTCAGTCCAATGACAATCATAATGTTGTAGATGCTTGCAGGAAGGAGGGCGACCACGGTGAGGATCAGGAAAAAGCTCGGGAAGCAGAGCATGATATCTACGATTCGCATGATCAGGGTGTCAATAGAGATGGTCTCTTTGCGAAGCATCTGCAGCCATGTTGCCCGAGCTTTTTTTACCGATCTCTTTTTCAGCAAACGGGTGTAAATAATGTATGCAATGCCTGGAATAAGAAAGAGTACACCCCAATACCTGTTTCCCATAAAAAGCAATACCGCCCCGGTGAACAATAGGAAAGCTATCAGGATGTGATCAAGACGAATATTGTTTTGGCCAAAATAGCCTGCTATTCCACCCAGAAATATTCCTATGAGCACCGCAATCCCGACAGCGACAAACCCTACGGTAAGGGATACCCAGGCACCCTGTAACATCCTTGCAAAAACATCCCTCCCTAGATCATCGGTCCCGAATAGATACAGCCCTAATTTAGGTGTTTCCTCGGGGCGCAAGGTCTTTAGATTTGGATCAGAAAGCGGTGGTCGAAGCTTTTCCTGGAGTCTTACCGTGGAGGGGTCAAAATAAGGATTGGCTCCAGAAGTAAGTATAATGCCTGCCAGGGCAGTAAAGAAGAAGAGGACGAAAATTAAAAGGCCTAAAAAAGCAAGTTTGTTTTTTTTAAGAATCCCCCAAGATTCCTGAAAGCGGGTTTTTCTTGGAACAGGAATGGATTCTTCTATTCTCTTGTTTTGTAAGGAGTTTTTTGTATATGTTGTCATTATAAGCGGATCCTCGGGTCTACCACCATATAGAGCACATCAGACACGAAGGTACCTGCCAGCACAAGCACCGCTGAAAGAAAATTAACTGTCAGGATAATTGGGTAGTCTCTGGCCAGAATTGCCTCATAGGCCATCCTGCCCATGCCTGGCCATGAGAAAATGGATTCAATGATTACAGAGCCGCCGATAAGACCCGGCAAAATCAGTCCAAACATGGTCACAAAGGGTAAAAGAGCGTTGCGTAACGCATGTTTGTAGTGGACCACGTCAGCCGGGAGCCCCTTTGCCTTGGCAGTGCGCACATAATCCTGTCCTTCTACCTCAAGCATTTGACTGCGAACATACCTGGAAAGAACCGCAATCCCACCAGTAGCACCCAATACAGACGGTAGAAGCAGGTGCCAAACCCTATCCATTAACCAGCGAGACAACGAAGCATCCCCAATCCCGAATGTTTCCATGCCAATTACCGGTACATGAAAGTGGGTAACTACAAAGATAATCAGAATATAGGCAAAAAAGAAGCCGGGAATAGATATCAATAGATATGAAAAAAATGTGGCGCTTCGATCATAGAATCCTCCTCTGGATAGCGCTGATCGTATACCAATCGGAAATGATAAAGTCCAGGTAAGGAGAGTACCCACAATAAAAAGAGGAAGACTATTCAGAAATCGCTCCCATATCTTTTTAAGCACCGACTGGTTGTCTTTCCAGGAAACGGTTTTTCCTGTGAAAAGATCTTTATAGAAAAGAAGATATTGCGTGTAGAGAGGTTTATCTAAATGAAATTCTTTCCGAAATCGCTCCACCATCTCCGGGGTGAACTTGGGATTTAGGGGATCAACCTGGCTGGGCTTGCCAGGAGCAAGATGAATGATCAAAAAGGATACGATGGAGACAAAAAAAATGGTAACGATCTTTTGTATGATGCTTCGGCCAATAAATGAAAACATAGTTAAGTGCCTAAAGTGCCTAAAGT
>CAZBBQ010000085.1:0-2120 GCA_964489745.1 uncultured Desulfobacteraceae bacterium | reverse complement strand
AAACTCGGTGCGTCAGAAAGCTTTATCCACTTGTTGAAATGAAACGTATAGCTTCCTGTTTTGGTAGGCGTGATCTTTTTATAGATGGTATTCCCTTTTAAATCTATTTCCTTTATTACAATTCTTTTATCTAACACAGCTGTCCACTTGGTAACGTAAAGAAAAGTATAGGGCTGTTCCGTTGCAATGATCTCGTGAAGGCGGTGGCAGTAGTCTACCTGTTTATCATGATTATATTCCTGCCTGATCTTGATGATGAGATCATCGGCCTCTTTATTTTTAAAACCCACGAAATTAAGCTGATACGGGTTGGCCTGACTCGAATGCCATATCTGATAAAGATCAGGTTCAATTCCCATGCTCCAGCCCAGGATGAGGGCATCAAAATTTGCCTTATCCACACGTTCTTGAATAAACACGGCCCATTCTAAGAGATCGGTGCGAACATCAATGCCGATCTGTTTCCACCCGTCTTGGGCAATGGTCAAGATAGCTTTTCTGAGGTCATTACCGCTGTTGGTGATGAGGGTAAATTGAAATCTCTTTCCGTCTTTCTCCAGCCAGCCTTCCTTGTTTCTTTTCCAGCCCACTTCTTCAAGGAGCCTGAGTGCTCCTTTGGGATCATACGGAATGGTTTTAACTCTTTGATTATAATAATCAGTTTGTTTTACAAAGGGGCCGGTAATCCGTTCCCCCTGACCATAAAGGACATATTGTATGATTTTATCCACATCAATGGCCATACTTAGGGCCATTCGGACTCGAGGATCATCAAACGGCTTTCGCCTCATGTTATAGCCGATGTAGGTATAACCAAAAGAGGGTCCTGAAAAACTCTGATACTGTGGATTGCCTTTTAGGCGCTGAACTTGATGGGGCTGAACACCATAACTGTCAACAGTGCCTGCATAGAATTCCATCTCTTGGGTGAGAAGATCGGGAATGACCCGATAGATATAGCGTTTATAATTTGGTGGCCCCTCCCAATACTCATCAAACCGATCCATTGTGATGTATTGATCCGATTTCCACTCTCTGAACACAAAGGGACCGCATCCAATGGGATGGCGATTAAAGCTGCTCTGCCGCAAGGAGAATTTTTTCGGATCTTTTCCAGCTCTTTTCGCCTCTTCTCCCAAGGCTATATCATTTAAAAGATGTTCTGGAAGTATTCCCATTGCCCATGTGCCAAGTGCTGGTGAGTAGAGTCGTTTATAAACAATGCGCACGGTCAGGGGGTCAATTACCTCCACACGCTTGACCGGCTCATAATCTGCTACCCGTGGAGAGAGGTTCTTTGGGTTTATGATTGCCTCATAGGTGAACTTGACATCGTATGCATCAAGAATATGGCCATCATGAAATGTTACATTGGGACGTAACGTAAAGACCATAATTGGATTATGTTCAATAGAAGGAAGGATTTTTTGTGCGTATATAGCCCGTTTTTTCTGCTCAACTTTCTGATTGAATTGTAAGTAAGGCTTTCCATTAAAGGAACTAAAATATTGCTTACCAAAAATAGTTGCTAGGTTTTTGAAGAGATCTTGATCTACACTGTTTAAGAGCATTTTAATCCTGGCCGGTGCTTTGACCTGAATACTTACCTCTCTTTTTTGCTGGTCTCGGTTTGCCTTTTTCTCATATCTCGTTACTAAAAATTCGCTGGCTGGAACGATAGAAATATTTCTAATATTGTCCAAAGATGCCTTTGTCTTGTTGCTTGTCTTTAGATCTCCGGCTTTTACCTTTTTGAGAAGCTCAACCACTTCCTTTGCTTGTAATTTTCCATAGCTGAGTATATCAGTATTCTCGTTTACATAAAAAAAGGCCTCTTCATATATGCGCCAGGAAGTTGCGAGGCGTCCTCTTAAGTTAAGATTTTCATCTCTATCAATGAGCCCTTCAAAAACCATAGACTCTATTTGACTGCTGGCAGAATCTGCTGACAGGATCGGATTGAGGATACTGGCATCACCTATGGATGCTGTAATGTATTCGTTAAGACGATTGGGATTGCCACGTGATTGCTCTTTATAGGTAGGTACCCAGAAATATGATTGGAGCAAAAATACAATGATTATTATTGGAGTAAATATGAGAACTCTACGGATGGTCAT
>CAZBBQ010000084.1:4586-6342 GCA_964489745.1 uncultured Desulfobacteraceae bacterium | reverse complement strand
CAAAGGAAACTTTATATATAACAGGGCACGCACTATTATGAATAATCACAAGAAGACTGTATTTAAAAATGGAACCAGGATAATTACTGAAAGCATATCCCACGCTAAATCTGTCTCTTTAGGCATTTGGGTAAATGCTGGGTCAAGAGATGAACTTGATAAAGAAAGAGGGATATTTCATTTTATAGAACATATGATTTTTAAAGGCACTACAAACAGATCTGCCACTCAAATTGCAAAGGATCTCGACACAATCGGCGGATTTTCAAATGCATTTACTGGTAAAGAACAAACCTGTTTTCATGCAAGAGTTCTGGATAAACACCTTCAGTTTTTAACCGAGCTCTTTTCCGACATATTTATTAATTCGCTATTTGATGAAAAGGATTTGGAACTTGAAAAAGCTGTTGTTCTCCAGGAAATCAGCATGACAGAGGATACTCCTGATGAATATGTTCATGTATTATCCGACCAAACATTTTGGCAAGAGGATCCCCTGGGAAGACCGATTCTGGGCACAAAGGAAACAGTCAGTAACATTACTCAAAAAGAGATTCTTGATTATGTATCACGCTTTTATTCTCCCAAGAGAATAGTTATTGCAGCTGCAGGAAATGTGGACCATGCTCTTGTGGTCGATTATTTCAAATCCTTTCTTGAACCCCTTTCAGACGGAAGCAATAGTTCTTTTACAAGGCCTGTCCCATTAGTTACTCCAAAGGTATCTTCCTACCCCAAGGAATTAGAGCAGGTGCATCTTTGTGTAGGTGCTCAGGCATCATCACTTTCCGGAGAGAAAAGATTCGCAGAGGCTATTTTTAACACCATACTTGGTGGAAATATGAGTAGCAGGCTTTTTCAGGAGATCAGAGAGAAGAGGGGGTTGGCCTATTCTGTATATTCTTATATGAATTCGTTTATAGATACAGGACTGCTAAGGATATATCTCGCCACAGATAAAAATGATATTAATAGGGCGTTGGAATTGATTGCGCTGCTGATTACCGAAATAAAGAATGGGAATTTATCGAAGGATGATATAGCAAGGGCGAAGGATTATCTTATAGGAGGAATTTTGCTTGGTGCAGAAAATGTGAGTAATTTGATGCTACGACTGGCAAGAAACGAATTTATCTTTGAAAGATATATCCATTATGAGGAAATGATAAAAAAATTAGAAAAAGTTACCCTTGATGAGGTGATAGATGCATCCGAGAGAATATTTTCAACAGGCAACGTTTCCATAACAGCTTTAGGCCCTGTGGATAGAGATGCAATAACTGTAGATTCACTCAAGATTTAGGTGCGTTGAATGGATACAATTGTTGTAAAATTTAAAAGATTGGATAATAACGCAGATCTTCCATTACCCTCATATCAATCGGATGGATCCTCAGGCCTTGATCTGTGTGCAGCTGTTAGTAACAACCTCACTCTACAACCTGGTGATATAAAACTTATCCCGACCGGTTTATCAATTTCCCTCCCTGAAGGTTACGAGGCACAGATACGATCCAGGAGCGGACTAGCCTTGAGGTATGGCCTTGGATTGGTCAATGCTCCTGGCACTATCGATGCTGACTATCGGGGCGAAATAGGTATCATAGCCATCAACTGGGGAAAGAAACCTGTAACGATAAAGAGGGGAGAAAGGATTGCCCAGATGGTTATTCACAGGGTCTCGAGGGCAATCGTCAAAGAAGTGAAAGAGCTTGATACCACACAAAGGGGGAAGGGTGGTTTTGGTCATAGTGGT
>CAZBBQ010000084.1:0-4486 GCA_964489745.1 uncultured Desulfobacteraceae bacterium | reverse complement strand
TATTTTCATTCTTCTCCGACTTCGTTTTCCTCTACATTTAAGGGCTGTGGTTTATAGGTTTCGCCAACAGGATTTCCGTCAAGCGTGCGAATGATTTGCTGCGGATAGATCTTTTCGTGATTTTCAAATTCTTTCATCCACTTACTCTTCACATCATCTTTGAGCGATGCCCATCCCAATCTTCCGGCACACTTGGGAAATTTCGAGCAGCTCAGCCAAAATCCACGCGCACCACGCCGAAGGTTCAATGAAGTGTGACATTTTGGACACGGCAGGTCTGTGAGCAATGGTGGAATCTTTGGCGGTACGATGTATCCCTTTTTATCAAGGTTGACAATACCCTTGCATTCAGGGTATTTCGTGCAACTCAGAAACGGTCCGAAACGACCTTTGCGCAACATCATTGGCGAACCACACTCGGGACAGGCCACATCGGTCTGTTCCGGTGAAATGGGTTTCCCGCTGCTGTCAATTGGCGCTGCAAACTTGCATTCAGGATACTTAGAACAACTAAGAAATCTCCCATTACGGCCGAAACGATACACTGTATTACTACCACATTGTGGGCAGGTATAGGGGGAAGGTTCTATTTCTGCTTTGGCGTGGTTCATGTTTTTGTAGGCCGAGTCGAGACTTAATTTGAATGGTCCATAAAAGTCATGGAGCATTTGCACCCAGTCGGCATGATTTTCTTCAACATTGTCGAGTTGCTGTTCCATATAACGAGTATAGCCAACTTGCAAAATGTCCGGAAAAGCTTCTATAAGCTTGTCATTTACTATTTTGGCAAGATCGGTTGCGTGGAACATTTTATGGATTTTTTCTACATATTTGCGGTTTTGAATGACCTGAATGATTTGGGCATAGGTGCTTGGTCGACCGATACCCTCGGTTTCAAGTTTTTTAACAAGCGATGCCTCAGTATATCGGGGGGGCGGGGAGGTAAAATGTTGCCTTGGATCGATCTGAAGTGCTGCCAGAGGTTGTTTTTCTGTCACAAGAGGGAGCATTACTTCGTCAGATATGGTGGGTATACCAACAACTTTATAAAATCCGTCAAAGACTAATGCACGGCCATTCGCACGGAAAACGAGTTTTCCACTATGATCAGTGCCTGCAATCAAGATAACTGTAGAGTCCCATTGGGCATCGGTCATCTGACAGGCAAGAAATCTTTCCCAGATGATTTTATAGAGTTTATATTGCTGGGGATTCAGGGATGATTGAACACGGTCAGGAGTTAAGCTTACATCAGTAGGGCGAATTGCCTCATGTGCTTCTTGGGCTGATTTATTGGATGATGAAAAGAAGTTTACCTTTGCGGGTAGGTACTGATCTCCAAATTCCGAATCTATGTACTGCCTTACCATATTAATTGCTTCACCCGAAAGATGTGTTGAGTCAGTTCGCATGTATGTGATCAGGCCAATTGAACCCATTCCATGAATTGACACGCCCTCGTACAGAGACTGGGCCGTGCTCATGGTTAATTGGGCAGAGAAGCCCAACTGGTTTGCTGCTGTTTGCTGAAGCGTGCTCGTGATGAATGGTGCATAAGGGCGGCTCTTTACACGTTTTGTTTTAATTGATGTTACCTGCCATGATGGCCCACCAGACATATGACCACGTAAAAGTATTCCGTGCTGTGCCGGGCCTTTGGCTTTCGAGTTTTTTGTCTCGATTTGCTCATCGAGTTGAAACCCTGTGCGTTTCATCGCCGCCAACACAGCTTCAACATTTTTCGAGTCGAATTTTTTGCCATCAATTTCAATCAATTCTGCAGCAAGACTGTTATGGTTGATAAGCCATTCGTTTTTTTCCCGCACCTTTCGACCGTTTGCATTTCTCCCAGTTTGTTCTTCGTAAGCTTCAGCCAGCCATTTCTGCCAATCTTGACTAAGGGCAATCACGGTATCCACATCAGTGGTGAAATAACCCATTACTTTCCAGTATTCATTTGGTATGAATGATTCTATCTCACGTTCCCTTTCCACGATCAGTCGTACCGCAACTGATTGGACGCGACCCGCACTCAATCCACCAGCTACTTTTTTCCACAACAAAGGTGAAACCTGATACCCGACGATCCGGTCAAGAATACGACGCGCTTGTTGTGCGTTGACTTTTTCCATATTAATTGGACGCGGATGAAGGAATGCCTTTTCGATTTCGCTCTTGGTAATGGCGTTGAATACTACTCGATTGGCATTTTGAGGTATAACCTCGAGCGCCTCTGCGAGATGCCAGGCAATGGCCTCTCCTTCCCGGTCAAGGTCTGTTGCCAACCAGATACCTGATGCCTTTTCAGCTAATCGTTTTAGTTCTGTAACTGTTGCTGCCTTCCCCTTGATGATTTTGTAGGTTGGTTTGAAATCCTTATCTAGGGCGACTCCTGGTACAGGGTTTTTGACACCTTTGGGGTTTTTTTCTGGAAGGTCACGAACATGCCCAACGGATGCAGACACTATATATTCTGAACCCAGGTATTTATTGATAGTACGCGCCTTGGCAGGAGACTCAACAATCACCAGTTGTTTGCCGGTTGTATCAGATAGTGCAGTGGTTCTTTTAACATGTTTTGTTATTTTTTTCTTAGTCATATCAATTTCTTATTTAATAAATTAAACTCGATACTTGAAGTTATTTCTATTCAGATTTATTTCCGTTTCAAGAAATGAGAAACATCTTTCCTGGTAGCTGTTTGATTACCCCCTTTAATTCAAGGCTTGTGAGGAGGCCGGCTACCTGAGAGGAATCCATGTTGCTGCGCTTGGTGATATCATCTATGTGAAGAGGATAATAGCACAGAATATCATAGATCTGTTTTTCATCCGCTTCCATGGGTGGCAATGTTACTTCCTTATTTTTATCACCATCTTTGGAATAGGGAAAATTTAATCCAAGCTCTTGTAATATATCATCTGCATTCTCAACAAGTTTAGCACCTTGCTTGATAAGAAAATGAGTTCCCGTACTTTTAAATGACTCTATGCTACCAGGTACAGCCAAAACCTCTCTTCCCTGTTCCAGGGCAAGTGAGGCTGTGATGAGAGAGCCACTTCTTTTTGAAGCCTCTACCACTACTACCCCCTTTGATAGGCCGCTAATAATCCTATTTCTCATGGGAAAATTTTTTGCCTCTGGCGGAGTTCCTAAAGGAAACTCTGTTATGACAGACCCCTTGTTAATAATATCGTTACAGAGCCTGATGTTTGATTTCGGATATATAATATCTATACCTGAACCCCACACAGCAACGGTATGACCATTTCCCTTTAAGCAGCCCCAATGTGCGGCTGAATCAATCCCTCGTGCCATGCCACTGGCAATAACGATATTTCTCATAGCCAGACTCTGGCATATTTCTTCAGTAATTTTCAGACCGTAGTGCGTTGGATTTCTTGAGCCTATAACAGCAATCACTATCTTATTTTGCGGGATATCGTTTCCTTTCAGATAAAGAAGGGGAGGGGGGTCATGAATTTCTTTGAGATCCTTTGGATAAGATGGATCGAAACAGGTTATCAGCCTGGCCCCGCTCATTTTTAGCTTCGCTAACTCTGCTTCAGGGTCTCCCTCCCATGCTTGAGCAACAATACTTTTCGCTGTTGGAAGCCTCAGTCCTTCTACCTCACGTAAATCGTCCAGCGTGGCACGAAATACCGTTTCCGGATCACCAAATCTATCAAGAAGGCGTCTATAAGTAATGTTTCCCAGGTTGGGAATCATCTTAAGGGCGATCCAGGTAACAATGCGTTCAGATGATTTTTTCATAAATAGCCCGCAGCCATGTTCCTGTGTGCACCAATATAAATATTCAAAACAAGAGAGAGTCAAGCTTTTTATTATGAATGGGTGAAAAATCTTATTTTATAATAGAAAATGAATAGTTTCGATCACTTTCTATACCAATTTTCTGATGAGCCTCGGTGCGATTTGGTGTTTTAACTGGGTCAACTATTTTTCACGTCATTCAATATTCTCTAGTAGTATGTTATACTATCAAGATGATTAGGAATAAACGAACAATATCACGCTGTTTTTTTGTAATTCTTTTGGTTGCGTCTTGTCTTTATCTTCACTCTTGTTGCGTTGTGAAAACTACCTACAAAGTCACAAAGGGTACGGTAAAAGTAGCGTATAACGTGACGAAATTCGCCGGGAAAACAGTGTATACGGTTGGCAAATTTACGTTCAAGGTTGTCATGGCACCTCTGACATGGCCCCTGGCGCAGAAAGACATCGAATCTATCGATGATCTGCCACCAAAAGAAGCAATAAAGAAGGGCCGTGTCAAGACCTCACCCTACGTGGTCAAAGGCAAGCGATATGTGCCCATGAACGTTAAGCAGGCGGAAACCTATCGACAGAAAGGTATTGCGTCTTGGTATGGGTATGAAACCTATCGACAAAAGGGTGGTCGCATGACCGCAAACGGAGAGGCGTTTGATCCCAGGGGCCTGAATGCGGCCCATAAATACTTACC
>CAZBBQ010000083.1:0-6430 GCA_964489745.1 uncultured Desulfobacteraceae bacterium | reverse complement strand
CACACCTCTTTTAAACAGGGGCTACAATCTATGCTATGCCTAATTATTCTTGCATTATTGCTCATCGGACTAGTTACAATATGATCAGTAGGGCCAAAAATAGCCACCAAGGGAATATTAAAAGCAGCGGCAATATGCATAAGACCGGAATCATTTGTTAAAAAAAAATTACATCTCTTGATTAATGCCATTGCTTGACCTAATGTCGTGTGTCCACAAAGATTAACAGGATTGGCGGTATGCATTAAATTTGCTACCTTAGCAGCTATTTCTGCCTCGGAAGAAGAACCGAATATTACTACTTTGGCATCCCATCTTTTGGCAGCCCACTCACCAATAACAGCAAATCTCTCTTCCGGCCATCTCTTAGCTGACCCATACTCAGCGCCTGGATTAATTCCAAAAATAAAAGAAGTATCTTCTATGCCCATAGAGGATACCATTAAAGACCCTGACCTGCCATCCTCGTCGTTAACGTGTAAAATAGGCTCTCTTTCTTCGACATGCCAATCCATGGCCTCTATGAGACTGAGAAAATATTCAACTTGATGGACTAAGAGAACATGCTGGTCTCTTTTTACTTTATGGGTCAATAAAAAGCCTCTTCCATCTGTGGTGTAACCAACCCTATATTTAACCTTTCCTATAGAGGCAAGCAATGCGGCCTCAAAGGCATTTTGAAAGAGAACAGCCAGATCGAATCTCTCGGCCCTCAACCATACTATAATCCTTACTAATTCTTTTAATGAGGCAAAAACACCATCACCTTTGTCGAAGATCATTGTTTTATCCACTGAAGGATGATTTTCTAAAAGAGGAATAACCCAAGGTTTAGCTAAGACGGTTATTTGAGCATAAGGGAAAGTTGTTTTAAGTGCCATTAGTGAGGGGATCATCATTACTGTATCCCCTATCCAATTAGGAGATCTAACCAGTATTTTCCTAACATCCTGATTTGAGATTTTATGCCTGGATTTGACTCTCATTTTTTGTAAATTATAGTATTATCATTTAGCCACCAAGACACGAAGTCACCAAAAATTATATTATCATTCATCCGTTTCCTTTGTGCCTTGGTGACTTAGTGGCTGAATTTTTTATTAGATCGAATAATTCCCTGTTTGATGCTTTCAAAAAAGGTGTTTGAATCAGAAATAAGACCTATCTTTATCGTTAATATAGCAATGTCCAAATCAGTATCAATTTTACCGTCAATCCTTATCCAATCTTTCTCTGTGGTCAATAAAAAATCTATATTTGATTGTTTTTTCCACGATACAAGCTCTTTAATCTCATACTTGCTAAAAAAGTGGTGGTCAGAAAAAGCTTTGAAGTACACGATATTGGCACCACACCTTTTTACCGTCTCTAAAAAATCATCTGGATGCGCTATCCCTGCAAAAACCACAATATTCTTCCCTTTCAAAATATCCGGCGAATGTGCAGTACCAGCAAGGGGAAATATGACTTGATGAGGAAAATACCTCGATCGAAATATGGATTTATCAGGGAAATTATTTTGAAAATAATCGACGAGCTTACCTCCAGAATGTGTATTTGTGCATTTGGTGATAACAATAATGTCCGCTCTTTTTATTTGCTCAATCGGCTCACGTAACGGGCCCATGGGTAGCAGCGATCTGTTTCCAAATCGTCTTTGAGCATCTACCAGAAGAATATTCACATCTCTATGTAATGATAGGTGCTGATATCCATCATCTAATAACAGTAACTCCGAATTAAAAAGTTTTAAGGCAAGAGATCCAATTTTATATCTTTTTTTGGATATTAATACAGGCACAGAAGATACTGTTGTAGCTAACATAACTGGTTCATCCCCTGCATCATCGACAGATGCCAAAACTGTTTTTCCATCAGATACAACAAGTGAATCATTGCTTCTCTTTCCTTTATACCCTCTCGAGAGGATAGCCACCTTAAATCCATGTGTTTCTGCCCACGTGGCGAGCATGGCAACAAACGGTGTCTTTCCAGTGCCACCTGTTGTTATATTTCCAACACTAATTACATGAGCGGGAAGGTGTTTGGCCCTTAAAAAACCAGTCTTATACACCAAAAGCCTCAATTGAATAGCGAGGCTATACAACAATGAAAGACCTTTTAAAAAAAATGTAAAAAGATTCTTTTTCTTTGTTGAGTGCAGAATTGACCAATTAACCGCTTTCATAGTTTCTTGTGTTTATTAGGCTTCTATGGTTGTTATATTTCTTCGGTTTACTAAATTATTTACTTAATGGACCTTGGATATTTCAATATAGGGTTCAAGAATTCTCATTACCCTTGCAAGAGCTCCCTGGTTTTGCTCCACAAATTCCTTAGCCTTTTTTCCTGCCTCGTTTCTTTTACCTTTTTGAGCTAATAGCTCTCCCATAACATTGAGCAATTCTGATTCATCAGCAACCATTTTACCGCCCCTGTTTTTGATCATTAATTCTGCCATAGTAGTGAAATTGTATGTGTAAGGACCAAAAAGGACAGGTATACCAAAAAGTGCTGGTTCTAAAAGGTTATGGCCTCCTTTAGGAGCAAGGCTCCCACCTACAAAGGCAATATCAGCTAAGCCATAAACTTGGCCCAATTCACCGAGTGTGTTAAGAATAAAAACATTGTATTTCTGGTTTCCTTCCCGCTTGTGTCTCCCTGACCCACCTGCTCCGTGGGATGAGGAGTACGGAACAGCGCCGGTCTGGTCTGCAGACAATTGCGTTTTTCTTATTACCTTTAATCCACAATCTTTGGCAAGATTGTACACCTCATCAAACCTGTTAGCCTCCCGCGGACCGATTATAAGGGCAAGGTCAGGGAAGGATTTTCGAAGTTGACTAAATACATTAAATATCGTTTTTTCTTCAGGATGATGAGTGCTTCCTGCCACCCATATGAGCATGTTTTTAAGGTTTAGAAGATCAAACCATCTGTCTCGTTCTTTATTG
The DNA here is from genome assembly GCA_964489745.1 of uncultured Desulfobacteraceae bacterium. Classification (GTDB taxonomy): domain Bacteria; phylum Desulfobacterota; class DSM-4660; order Desulfatiglandales; family B25-G16; genus B33-G16. The sequence goes on along the minus strand of CAZBBQ010000083.1, from coordinate 3,476 downwards.
TCAAGAGGTCTCCATGGCGTATCAAATTTAATGTTTCCAGTAACCTTGATCTTATCCGGGCAAAGTCCTCCTTTAATAATTCGACGTTTATCGAGTTCTGTTTGCATCAGAAATAATTCAACCATCTGCAGCACTCTTTTGATTAAAAATCTCCACCTCCCGTAAGATTTTGCGGTATGTGGAGAAAGTCTGCCATTCACTAAGATAGTTTTTACCCCCCTCTTGTTTAACAAAGAGATTAAACCCGGCCATATGTCTGTCTCAACCAAAATAAAAATGATTGGATTAATATTTTTTATCATCCTCCTTGATGACCACCAGAAATCAAGGGGCATTGGTAAGAAATATTGAACGGTATCTTTAAGCTTTTTTCTTGCTATGTCTAGACCGGTAGCCGTTTTTACAGAGAGGACAATTTCTCTTGATGGATACTTATTTTTCAATGCCTCAAGCAAAGGAATTGCTGATAAGACTTCACCTACTGAAAGTGCATGGACCCATAGCCTGCCAGTAGCTGATTGATCAAGGTCTAAAAGATTCAGCCCTAACCTTTCTTTAAAGCGACTTCTATTCTTTAAACAATAAAAAGCAGGAAAAAAGAAGATAAAGCTAAGGGTAGCTAAAAGGTGATAGAGGATAAGCATTGCTCGTTACTCGCTATCTATTAACTCAAAACCAGTGCCACCAATATGTAACAAGTTCAAACCCTCTCAGGTAGTTCGATGATAAACTTTGTACCATGTGGTTTATTATCCTCAACCCTGATAAAACCATTGTGATCGGTGATTATTGTGCTGACGATTGCAAGTCCCAGTCCTGTCCCTGATTTCTTTGTAGAAAAATACGGCTCAAAAAGCCGCTCTTTATCCTTATTAGATATACCGCTACCAGTATCAACAACTTCAATTCTAACAATCCTCAATGCCTTGTCATAGAAAAGCTCGATATTAATCTTTCCTTTATCTTGTATGGCTGCCACAGCATTATCTAAAAGATTAATCATTACCCTTTTTATTTGTTCTCTATCAAGTTTTAATTTAGGGATATCAGCGTTTTCGATAAAGTTGAATGTAATATTTTTATGAACATCTTTATATAATAAAACTGCATCCTGAATTATCTCTTTTATATTATCTTGAACCGGATTAGAAGTTGGCATTCGAGCAAAACTGGAAAATTCATTCACTAACACCCTCAACGCTTCAACATTGTCTATTATCAACCGCGTGCATTCATCAAAAACTGTTCCATTTTCTTTTGCTAAACGTTCACCATACTTTCGTCTCAACCTTTGCGCTGAAAGCTGAATCGGGGTCAAGGGATTTTTTACCTCATGGGCTATGCGCCGAGCCACTTCTCTCCATGCGGCCATTCTCTGTGCCTTTTCTAACTCGGTCATATTCTCAAATACTGCAACCAGTCCAAGATAATTATTTCGATCATCCCTCAAAAGATTCAAGGAAACCAATAATTTTAAGGAATGGCCTTTTATTGAAATGCCTATCTCTCTTTGTATAAATTCTTTTTTATTACGATTTTTACCTTCCACAAATTTACTAATAATAGAACGATATTTTGGGCCAAGAATATACGTATAATTCTGCCCTATTATTTCCTTACCAGAAATATTAAGCATCTTCTCTGCAGATTTATTTATTGTTGAAATCACACCTTTAGAATCTGCAGATATGACACCAGCAGCAACATTTTCTAAAATAATCTCAGTATAGATTCTGCGTTGCTCTGATTCCGTACTGCTTTTAATTAAATCTTTGTTCACAGTTTCGAGTTTGATTTTCCCTTCCTTAAGATCCTTTGTCATCCTGTTGAATGAATTTATAAGAACGCCCATCTCATCCTTGGATTCTAGATCAATATGAAATCCATAATCGCCAGATGCAATCCTGTCAGTAGCTTTAGCAAGTTCCTCTATTGGAACTGTGATCCCCTTTGAAAGATAAAAGCCAAACCAAATGGCAGAAAAAATAACTAAAAGTGTCACAATAGACAGAGAAATCAAAGGTGCTAGCTTTATCGGTTTCTTGAGCATTTTTAATTGCCTATACCCTTCCAAGCCTTTGGTAATAGTAGCCAGCCTGTTCAAAATTACTCCAGGAATAAATTTAGCAACCACAATTGCTCCGACCTGAGCCTTTGTCTCGGTTCGTGAAAATATGGGCACAATGCCCCTGACTAAATCTCCATGTAATGATGTTTGAATAACCTTAATATCAGTTGAATTCTTGAAACTTTTGCGTAATACATCAATGCTCAGATCTTTAAAAGGTTTTAAATCAACACTCCTGTCATAAGAAGCTGCCCTTGGAAGTAACTTTGATGAAAATATCTGAATAGCGTCAAGATTATATTCCTTTCTTTTTTCCTCTATAAACGCCCCTAGTTTGTCTTCTTTTGATAGCAACATATACCCTTCATGGGTAATTAAAGAACTCAAACTATTGCCAAATGCTAATGCCTCATCTTCTACTCTAGTATAATAATCTTGACCTACCTCTAAAGACTTTTGAAGAGATTGCTCAATTTGAAGATTAAACCAATAATCAATGGAGAGAGAAATGAATTGCACTGAAACAAAAAAGATAATGATAGTTGGTAAAAGGGAAAGTATGACAAAGGCAAAAACGAGCTTTGCTCTAAGCCCAGAGCCCATAACCTTTTTTTTCCTCTCAAACACCAGCTTGACCAGATTTCTCATGGTCAGATAGAGCAGAAGGAGCAGTAAAATTACATTGATATTTATTAAGACAAAGATCAGAATGTTGCCGGCAATCGGTAACTCAACGCCAAGATCAAAGACTTTTGTTACCAGATAGGTAAGGAAGATAATAATGGGTAGTATAATACATATGATGATTATTTCTCGTTTACGCCTCTTTAGGTCTTCATTTTTAGTCTCTACATGTCTTTTCATTACACTTAATACCTGAACTCAACTGAATACCAATCTGTCTCAAAATCCCATAGGGATAAAAAAAAGAGCACATAATTTAAATAAAAAGGTAATTCAATCTTATCGAGCTCTGCTTTCATTCGTATTTGATAATGAGCTCCTTTTTTAAGCTTATCGAGCCTGATAACCTTTAGAGCCACCACATCCGCCATCAATTCTTTCGCTCCGTCAAAATCCTTGGTTTTCACCTTTTTGTTATTTTGTTCAGGCAAAATAAGATTAAATTCGTTTTTCAGGGTGTTGTATTCTATAGTATGTGTTAACCTAATGTCTGCTATCTTACGATCAAACCATGAGCTTTTAATCTCATATAGTTTGACAATAAAGGTAAATTTGGTTGAAATACCATTCGTAATGGCCCTGCCCATTTCTTCGGTAAAACAGTCTCTCACATTAAAATAACTAAGGAGATGGTCCCTCGTGTTAGTAACAATTATATCTGACAAGCGGGCCTCTTTTGCTGAAGAAATTTCTGGGAAAATGGAGAAAAAGAGAAAAAGCGCTA
>CAZBBQ010000082.1:3118-6463 GCA_964489745.1 uncultured Desulfobacteraceae bacterium | reverse complement strand
TGGTAATCTTCGATTTTCCCGTGAAGATGCTTTTCCTGAAGATAAGTAATTCCCTCCGGGCACGGAAGCGCGGCTGAACACCGAATCGGTACTGAATCATTAAACGTAGAGGCGATACAAATGAACGGAATCATCAGGGCGGATATTAAACCGGGAACACGAGTTACGGTTGTGCAGAAACAGGATCAGCGATCCGGAAAACTTACGGAAGGCATTGTCAAGGATGTTCTCACGAAATCCTCCAGTCATCCACATGGGATCAAGGTTCGTTTGGAAAGCGGTATTATAGGGCGCGTGAAAAAGCTTATTCCCTGAAGTCCACATTAATCTTTCAGGGCACCGTAAAGGCGTCCATAAAAATATGAAACTTATATATCGATGGAGTTGTTTAATATCTCATGGACGTTCAGAAGGCAGTGTTGTTGATGAAACCGGCCATCGAACAAGTTTTAATAAAATAAACAGTTTGGCACTATGGGTACATCTTAAATTTATTTGCCGTATCTTTCTCATATGATTGGGAAAAGATCTGATTTCAAACATGTGAAATGTGAAAAAAAGATCGCTCCATCCGATCAGGAATTAAACAAATGTCAAGTGTAAAGGGCATAACCCAGTTTCACTGATGTGTTGATATGTATAAAAAATAAATATTTAGCTTGCTATTACGTATAATGATGCTTAGTATTTATTATCAATTAAGTCCCGCTGTAAATTGGTGGGAGAGTTTCTTTCTGTGGGAATTATACGTTTGTTAAACGCTATCACCCTTCAGTTTGTAACGTTGAAATTTTTCGAAAGGAGGATGATATCATGACAAATGGAACTGTTAAGTGGTTTAATGACCACAAAGGCTTTGGATTCATAGAGCAGGAAAACGGACCGGATGTATTTGTGCATCATAGCGCAATCAATGCGACCGGTTTTAAATCCCTCAGTGAAGGTGCGAGCGTGACCTTTGACATTGAGCAAGGGTCAAAAGGTCCGGCTGCTGCCAATGTGAGCGTTGTCTAGCTTGTTTTTTTAAGGCAATTAAAGGCATCTCCTGTGAAACGGGGGATGCCTTTTTTTCGTGCTCGCTCGCATCAAACCACAATTATACCGGCTGAGATTCTTTTCCCTGTTATCGGAGATCTTATTGATCCGGCAACCGACCAGAAAGGAGATGCCATGGCAAAATCTTTTTACCAGTTCAAGAAACGTCAGAAAGAATTGGCCAAGAAAAAAAAGAAAGAGGAAAAAAGACAACGCAAGCTGGAAAACAAGGTGGTTGAAGACGATGAAACTGAAAAAGACCCGACCCCTTCAATGGAGGACCGGTAATCATGGGGAGCGACCAGCACCAAGTGCCGGAGGTATACAATGGTAATAATTGAACATAAAAAAAGACTGACGAAAAAAAAGCAGTCGGGGTTTTATGAGGGCCAGAAGGTGACGCTGCTCATTTCCGCTCGAACCGAGATGGGATTTACCGCTGTCATCAACGGCATCCACAAGGGCATCCTGTATAAAAATGAAGTGTTTCAGCCGCTGAAAATCGGCCAAGAAATTGACGGGTTTATCAGAAAAGTGCGTGACGACAAAAAAATAGATCTTTGCCTGCAAGAGCCCGGCTACAAAGCCATTGGTGCCCTGTCCCAAAAAATTATGGACACATTACAGCAACAGGGCGGGTTTATCGCGGTCACCGATAAAAGCCATCCTAAGGTAATTGCTGATCTTTTCGGTGTTAGCAAAAAAACATATAAAAAGAGCATCGGCAACCTATACAAAAAAAGGCTGATTACCCTCGAAAAAAACGGCATTCAAGTGCAGAAAAAAAGAAAGGGGTCTCCGCTGACTCTTGTTAGGCGAGGAAACGTTTCGAGAAATACGAAATGAGGGATTTTGCCCCCGCCCTTATGCTCTATACTTACGATTCAAGAAATGCCCTGTAGCCCTTATATGTCATATAGATATCCCCTTTGTGGGCGATCTCGAATGGTGAATGCATGGAAAGAACTGGAGGGCCGCAGTCAATAATCTCCATGCCATATGTGGCAAGGAATTTTGCCACTGTTCCGCCACCACCTTCATCTACCTTTCCAAGCTCTCCTGTCTGCCACACCACCTTCTTTTTATTAAACAGGTTTCGAAGCCATCCGACATACTCGGCATTTGCATCGCTTGCACCATATTTACCTCCTGCACCTGTAAATTTTGTCATGCATATACCATAGCCGAGTCGTGCAGCATTTCTCTTTTCATGGACATCCTGAAAATCTGGATCAAGGGCGCCATTTACATCTCCTGAAAGAGCCCTTGAATTCATGAGAATTTTGTGGATTTCGTGGTAAAGAGGTTCTTTGCCGTGAGCGACCATGAGATCGGCGAGGACGCTTTCTAAAAACCTGGATTTGGCCCCTGTTGCTCCGTCACTCCCAATCTCTTCTTTATCAACGAATAGAACCAGGGCTGTTTTCTGCGGGTTCTTACTATCAAGTATTGCCTTGAGACTGGTAAACACGCAAGAGCGATCATCATGGCCATAGGCGCCAGTCAGACCTCTGTCCCAGCCAACATCTCGTGCCACTCCAGCAGGGACAACCTCAAGCTCAGCACTTATCAAATCCTCCTCAACAAGGCCGAATCTCTCGTTTAGAAGGTTCAGGGTTGCCAGCTTGAATCTATCTTTTGTATCTTTATCCCCAAAAGGAATCGAACCGACCATCAGGTTAAGCTTTTCTCCAACAAAGGCATCCGAAACCTTTTTGTCAGTCTGCACCTTTTTTGCTAAGTGGGGAAGGATATCAGATACAGTAAATACAGGGTCGGAATCATCCTCACCAACAACAATGTCTAAAGAACTACCGTCGGAACGGATTACCTTTCCATGAATTGCAAGGGGCCTGGTGAGCCATTGGAATTTTTTTATACCCCCATAGTAATGAGTTTTCATGAATGCGAGATCAACGTCCTCGTAAAGTGGATTTTGTTTAAGATCGAGCCGAGGAGAGTCGAGATGGCTCACAATAAGGTTAATGCCTTCATTTATAGGTTGCTTACCTGATATCGACAGGGCCATTAATTTTCCCTGAAATGTCTTCATTAGCTTTATAGGATGTTTGCTTGGAGGATTTGGAGAGAAACTATTTTTACGGGCAATCTCAGAAATTATTTTAACCGCCTCCCTTTCTGTTTTTGCCTTATTTAAGAAGCCTTGATACTCTTTATCAAAATCAAAAACCAGCTCCTTTTCTTTTGTATCTGCTGCATCCCAAAAAAGCTTGGGTTGGGCGATTAATTTTTCACTTATTCTTTTTATCTCCGATTTTTTCATGATTTTCTCCGTTTGTTTTTAGGCTA